>CAYZQG010000032.1:0-14304 GCA_964480685.1 uncultured Lentimicrobiaceae bacterium | reverse complement strand
CGCCATCCTTTATATTCGATAAGCAAACGCTCTTTACCGGCTGTAAACAACTGTTCTTCCGATGCCATCCTGAATAAATGCCGTTTATCGTAACGATGTATTTTTCCATCAGGCATAATCCAGAGTAAGCTATTAAAAAAGGCATTGCCTTCTTTTATGGCTAAACTTGCCACGACGGCTGTTGTATATTTTTTAGCACAATCTATTAAAAATCTCACACTTTCACCATCCATTGTTTCGGCTAATTGTACCGTATTTACGGCAAAGCCGGTATTAAACATTTCGGGAAAAATCAATATATCGGGATTTAAGGTTAAATGATTTAAACAATCGGCATAGTGAGTTAAATTTTCTTGAACCGCTTTCCATTTTATATCGGATTGGAACAAACAAACTTGCAAGGATGATGAATTCATAATTTATTTCTTGAAAATTTCGGTTACCCGATCAAAAATACCTGTTACGTAGGCAATAGCCATTCCGTAATTTGAAATGGGTATATTTTTATCTAAAAGTTGTTTCATCCGATTGTAAATTTGTTTTTGGGTTACCATACAGGCTCCGCATTGAATAGCCATGCTATAAGCATCCAAATCGGGCAATGGCGATAAAGCCGAAACCCATTCAAATTCCAACTGTTTCCCTGTAAAAGCTCGTAACATTCTCGGCAATTTGAATCTACCAATATCTTCACACGAAGTAACATGGGTGCAAGATTCAAGGATTAAGATTTTATCTCCATCTTTCAATGTAGAAATAGCGGGAGTTCCTTTCAAATAATCATAAAAATTTCCTTTGGCACTAGCCAAAATAATACTAAAACTGCTCAAAGGTATAGAAGGAGGAACTATCTTTGAAACAAATTCAAATGCCTGACTATCGGTTACAACTAAATCGGGTTTATATTTTCGAATAAATTCTTCCAATTCTTGAGGTTGTAAACCAATAGCAAGACCATGATTATCTAAAATATCACGAATTAATTGAACTTGAGGCAAAATCAAACGACCTTCGGGAGCTTCCGAATCTTGTGGCATCACCAAAGCAATTAGTTGTCCGGGTTCCATAATCTCTCCCATCAAAGAATTGGAAACATACGCTGTAGGAGGAGTGATTTTCACTAAGCTATCAATCAATTCATTCATACCTTCTTTTTCGGTAGAACTACATTCTAGTACGGGAGCGTTGAAAGTTGCCAATTCATTTTTTAAAGAATGACTTAATTTTTCCTTATCCGATTTATTATGGACAATAACAAACGGCACATCAAACGATTGCAATTGGTTTATCCATTCTTTTTCAAATTCACCGAAATTATTTTCCGAAATAACAATAATAGCTACATCAATTGATTTTAAGACTTCTTTGGTCTTTTTCATACGTTTTTCGCCCATTGTGCCGATATCGTCTATGCCTGCCGTATCTACAAAAACAACAGGACCAATTCCAAACACTTCGATTGATTTTCGAACCGGATCGGTTGTTGTACCGGCTATTTCAGACACTATTGCAATGTCTTGTCCTGATAATGCATTGATTAATGAACTTTTTCCTTGATTTCTTCTTCCAAATATTCCAATAAAAACTCTTTTTGTCTTCATATTTCTTACGCTAATTTTAATGTACAAAAGTACATTTTTTATTCCTATTCAAAAAGCATTTGTGTTAATTTTTCATTACTTATCTGATTCATTTTTGGTAAAAAAAGCATGAATACATTCAACATAAAAGGAAATTCAATGTAACAAAACCATATTAATTATCATATAATCAACTTATATTAAATCTATTACACAAATAAACCTTCAATACGCCCGAAACAACCAAACAGTCGAAAAAAAGTATAATTTTGCATGAACAGAAAACTTAGCTTTTAAAGAAATTGAAGGAGCGTAATAACATTATAATTTAAACACCATGTCTCAACGAATTGAACTTCTTTCCCCTGCCAAGAATCTCACATGTGGAATTGAAGCTGTAAATCATGGTGCCGATGCCATTTACATAGGAGCTCCACAATTTGGAGCCCGTTTATCGGCAGGGAACAGTTTACAAGATATTGAAGCCTTGATAAAATATGCACATATTTATGGTGTAAAAGTCTATATTACACTCAATACTATTTTAAATGATGCCGAATTAGAAACAGCTCAGTCACTTATTTATCAACTTTATGCTATGGGTTCCGATGCCATTATCATTCAAGATATGGGTATTTTACAAATTGACTTACCTCCGATTGCTCTTCATGCCAGCACACAAACTAACAATCGCAGTTTGGAGAAGATACGATTTTTAGAAACTGCCGGATTTCAAAGAGTTATTTTAGCTCGCGAATTATCTCTACATGAAATAAAAGGCATTCGTTCTCAGACCAAAATCGAATTGGAAGCCTTTGTGCATGGCGCTTTATGCGTAAGTTACAGCGGACAATGCTATATGAGTCAATATGCTTGTCAACGCAGTGCAAATCGGGGCGAATGTGCTCAATTTTGCCGACTTCCTTATACGCTATACGATAGCGAAAAAAATATACTATTAAAAGACAAACATTTACTATCATTAAAAGATTTAGACCGTTCCGATGCACTTCAAGATATGCTTGATGCCGGAATTACTTCCTTTAAAATTGAAGGACGATTAAAAGATGTGAATTATGTAAAAAATATCACTGCTTTTTATCGTCAAAAGTTGGATGGAATATTAGCCAATCATTCCGAAAAATATCAATCAGCTTCGTCGGGAAAAAGTATTTTCTATTTCACCCCCAATCCGGTTAAAACATTTCATCGTGGAAAAATCAATTATTTTCTTTATGAAAGAGAAGATAATATCATTCAAGCAGAAACGCCAAAATCAATGGGCGAAAAAATCGGACAGATTGGCAAAGTGGCGTTCAACTATATTGAACTTCTCGAAACCAATCAATTACACCCTGGCGATGGTTTATGTTATATGGATGCAAACGGAGAATTTGCAGGATTTAGAATCAATAAAATTGAAAATCAAAAAATATTTCCGGCTAAGAAAATTGATGTACAAATTGGCACAATGCTATATCGCAACTGTGATGCGCATTTTGATCATTTACTTCAAGGAAAAAGTGCAGAAAGAAAAATTGCAATTGATATGGTTATAGAAGACACCGACACCGGTATACGTTTATGCTTTACCGACGAAGACAACAATTCCGTTGAGATAGCGATGTCTACTGATAAAATCATTGCCGAAAAAAAAGATTCGGCATTGCATCAAATTAACACTCAATTGCAGAAATTAGGCGATACTGTATTCAAAGCCAACAATATAGAAATTCATACGAAAGATACTTATTTTATCCCGAATTCACACTTGGCAAACTCTCGCCGAGAAGGCATACACCTTCTTTTAGAAAAACGATTATCACTACTTCCTCAAACACATAAGCATAATCAAGCAAATAAATTAGTTTATCCGGAAAATGAGCTTAGTTATTTAGGAAATGTAATGAATAAAAAAGCTGAATTATTTTACAAGCAAGCCGGTGTAGAACATCTTGATTCCGCCTTTGAAAAGCTTCCGCCTCAACATCCAATACTGATGCAAACAAAACATTGCATGAAATATAGCTTAGGGTGGTGTCCAAAACAAAAAAACAATCAAACACTTTCACCCAAAGAACCGCTTTACATTCAAAGTCAAAATAATGTTTTTAAGTTAACTTTCCAGTGCGATGTATGTGAAATGCACATTACACCCTGTACATAAAAAAAGTTTGATCACTTAAAAAAAGCAATCAAACTGTGTATGATTAAAAGGAAACCTTTTATTATTTCTTAGCTAAAAAATCTTTTACATCAGCCGTTGGAACAATGGATTCTTTAAAGGTATATGCACCTGTTTTTGCCGAACGTTCCATTCTAATTACTTTCGCGAAATCTTGTCCTGTACTTTGCTTTAATGTAGCAACAACCTTCTTTGCCATAACTCTTTATTATTTAATTTCTTTGTGTACTGTTACTTTCTTTAAAAAAGGATTATATTTCTTTAATTCCAAACGATCGGGAGTATTTTTCCTGTTTTTGGTAGAAATATATCTTGACATTCCCGGAACTCCGGATGCTTTTTGTTCGGTGCATTCAAGAATAATCTGTTGTCTTGCTTCTTTATTTTTCTTTGCCATAAATCCTAAGATAAACGTTAATTAAACACATTTTTTTAAGGACTGCAAAAGTACAACTTTTTCTTTAATAAAAAACAAGAGATTAAAAAAATAATTAGATTTTTTTTTTTAGACCGATAAATAATCCACTTATTCTTTACTTCACTCAGTATAACAGAGTCTTATAAAGTGAATCATTGATTAATATTAGACATATACACTTCATTTTAAAAAAACCGAAAATAACTAAAAACAGCCTTTTAGAAACACAAAGAAAATATTAAACTTAAATAGTTGAAATTCTATCACTTACATACTTCTATAAAAATATTAAAAAAATTACAAACAAACGATGTGTTTTATAGTAAAAAATAGTAATTTTGCATCTCGTAAAAAAATAAGGTTGTGGAAGATTTAAAATATTTCAAACAGTTTGACATTAAGCTATCTACGCTTATTATAGGTTTGCATGAATTCAATCTTATAATAGATAAAACCTTTTTTACGAAGCATCTGAATGAAGAAATTAAGGATGCCAACATAGATATACTGCTTAAAGTAAACAAAAAAGAGACCCTTTATCTTTTCGATTTTACATTAAACGGGAACATCACGTTACAATGCGATGTTTGTTTGGAAGACATGGAATATCCTATTGAAACCGAAGAGGAATTGATTGTAAAGGTCTCGCTCAAAGCCGGACAACAGGAAGACCAAAACATTGTTTTCATTAGTCCTAACGAACAAACCTACAACGTAGAGCAGATAATTTATGAGATTATCTATGCCCAAGTACCAATGCGAAAAGCACATCAAGACATAAATAAATCCTGTGATCAGGAAATGATACAATGGATTGCACAAACTTCAATAAAGCAAACTCAAGATACAGACCCCAGATGGGAAGCTTTAAAAAATTTAAAATTAGATAAATAATTAACGGAATATAAATACATAATAATATACAATCATGCCAAATCCAAAACGAAGACATTCATCAACAAGAAGAGACAAAAGAAGAACACATGATAAAGCAGTTGCCCCTCAATTAATGGAATGCAAAAACTGTGGTACAGCAGTTATATATCATAGAGTGTGCCCGGAATGTGGTTATTACAGAGGCGAATTAGCTATTGAATCGAAAGCAAAAGCATAAACTTTTTTCTTTTCAATAAAGTTCTTCTAAAATCTTCCCATTGGAAGATTTTTTATTTTAGAAATATTCAAGCTCGGTAGTATACGTTTCTATTAAAATTAATTCATCAATATCTTCAAGAATATTTCGAGAGTAAACATTCATTTCAACTTCTTCGTTATCATTGTTATATAAAATTTCTTTCACAGTCAACTCCAAATCATCTTTATTAAAGGCAGTTTCTTTCACCGGCATTTTATTTTCGTTATACTCAAAAACATATCGCATAAAATGATTGGGACTTTCCACTACACGTTCTATCATCAAGCCATCTTCGTTATAAAGAAATGTTCGATTAATCATTACTTCTCCTTTAAAATTTAAAACACGTTGATTCGTCATTCCAAATTCATTATATTGATAGGTTTCGGAAACTTTATTGTCTTGATTAAAATCATGTTCCTCTAAGGTTATCAGTCGTTGTTTTTCATCATAAAAATATCTTTTACGAAGATTCATGCTATTTTCATCGTCAAAATCACATTCTTCAATTAGTAAATCATTTTCCCAAACATATTTATTTTCAACAAATGCATTGCCATCGGGATATACAATTTTCTTTTCATTAAGTTTTCCGTTTTGATTATATTCAAATTTTTCTGTTAGCTTTTCTTCGGAATAAGTTACATGAGATGCAATTAACAAACCATGCTCATCATAACTATTTTTTCTTGATTCATACGGTGCATCATCTTCGGATTCAAAGAGATTTTCTTCTATTACAAAGTCATTTTTATCATATATGCGCTTACAAATATTTTCACAAAACCCCTGGTTATCAAAAGTTTTATCACAACATAAATTTCCTAATATATCATATTCCACATAAGATACAATGCGTTTAATTTCTTCTATCGTATCGTCGTAGGTATTAGTTCTATCATAGGTAGTAATATATTTTGTAATTGATTTTAGTTTATTCATAAGTATGTCAAATAATTAATGTTATTTTTTTTGCAAAAATACTATTTATTTAAAAATAAAACACATAGTTTAAAAAAAAATTAAAAAAAAGGCACTTCCTATTGATAAAAAATTCTATTTTTGCATAATAATTGACGAGAGAAAAAGTATGAATATAATAAAACCGAAAGTAGCTGTTGTTGGAAGCGGAACATGGGCCACTGCCATTGTGAAAATATTAAGTGAAAATTTACCTTCATTCTATTGGTGGGTAAGAGAACCTGAAATTGTAGAAAGCCTTCAAAATACGGGACGAAACCCATTATATTTAAGTTCCGTAGTATTAAATCCGAAACAAGTAAAAATCTCAAACGATTTACAAAAAGTTATTTCAAAATCTGATATAATCATTTTAGTAATACCTTCGGCGTATTTACACAATACTATTTCCGAATTAAACATTAAAGATTTTGAAAATAAATATATTATATCAGCTATAAAAGGGGTTGTGCCTGAGCGAATGGAATTTGTTACCAGCTATTTAATGCACTATTTTAATGTTGATTCGGAAAGATTAGGTATTATAAGCGGGCCCTCGCATGCGGAAGAAGTTGCATGCAGAAAAACAACTTATCTTACTGCTGCATCGTTAAACGATACATTTTCAAAACAAATAGCTGAGATTTTTAAGAACGATTTTGTTCATACCAATCTTTCAAACGATATTTTCGGTATTGAATTTTCGGTAGTTTTAAAAAATATTTACGCTTTAGCTGCCGGAATTTTTCGAGGTATGGGTGCCGGAGATAATTTATTGGCTTTATTTAATATTAATTGTATTAACGAAATGACCCATTTTATTTCGACTGTTCATCCCAATAAAGGACGAAATTTCTATACAGCTCCCTATTTGGGCGATTTTTTAGTAACCACCTATTCCCAACACAGCCGAAATCGATCTTTCGGAATTATGATTGGTCAAGGCTATTCGGTTCGAACCGCCCAATTGGAAATGAAAATGGTTGCCGAAGGATATTATGCAACGCGTTGTATCCATGAAATGAATTTGGAATATAAAGTCAATATCCCTATTATTGATGCGGTTTATAATATTTTATATCAAAAAGCTTCTTTTCGTCAAGAAATGTATAATCTACTTAATTCAATGCAATAAAAAAATCAAAATATCATGAAAAGAATACAATTTATATATCTTTATTTATTTTTATTTATCTGTTTTACAGCTTTTCTGTTGAGTTCGTGTAAAGATGAAGGGTACGCTACTATAAATATCAAAGGAAATGTAACCAATTCACAAGGGGAATTTATTGATAGTTTAAAAATTACGATTCGAAATATAAAAAGCAATACTAGTGACGCATTTCGTATTTCTTCGGGCAGTACAGCTTTTGATCGTGTTTACAACTTAGAAAAAGCTGATGACTGCAGCTTTTCTATTCTAATTGAAGATATCGACGGAGAAAGAAATGGAGGCTGTTTTCAAGAACAAACCAAAACTATTACAGTAACGAAAGATGAATACGAAAGTAGAAATGATCTTGCGGTAGTTCATCCATACGCAAAAAAAGAAGTTACCTTTACCTTACAAAAAAAATATTAATTATCCGATAATTATCAAATAAAAAAAATATTAATTTTATAGTAATCTGTTAATCATTGTATTTATAATTATTACAAAAAAATAAAAAGCAATAGTTATTTTTTTACAAAAAAATAGTACTTTTGCAAACTGAAATTTTTATATATATTAAATCCCAATAGTGTGAAAACGTTTAGAATAGGTGGTGTTCATCCTGAAAATAATAAATTTGCACATCAATCGGAAATTGAAGTGTTACCTTTACCCAAACAAGCCGTTTTATATGCGACCCAACATTTGGGAGCTCCTTCAACGGTAGTAGTTGCAAAAGGAGATAAAATAAAAGCAGGACAATTGATTTCAAAAGGGGAAGCGTTTATTTCAGCCAATCTACATTCTCCGTATTCAGGTGTCGTAAATAAAGTAGATTTAGTTTCCGATCTTTCTGGATATAAGAAAATGGCAATTGTTATTGATGTTGAAGGAGATGAATGGGAAGAAGATATTAACCTTAACCCCGATATTCAAAGAGACATCAACCTCTCTTCTACTCAAATTATTGAAAAAATTAAAGAAAAAGGGATTGTCGGATTAGGAGGAGCTTGCTTTCCTACTCACGTAAAATATTTAGTCCCTCAAGGTAAAAAAGCAGAATATATGCTTATTAATGCAGCCGAATGCGAACCTTATATTTCGATTGACAATCGAGTGATGCTTGAACGTACTGAAGAATTTCTTATAGGAGCTTGCATCCTTCGGAAAGCATTAAACCTATCAACGGTTCATATCGGCGTAGAACACAATAAACCGGAAGCCATTCAAAAACTGAAAGAAGTGGCAAACACTTTTTCCGGCATTGAGATACACACTTTACACACTAAATATCCTCAAGGAGCAGAAAAACAATTGATTAAAGCAATAACAGGCAGAGAAGTTCCTAGTGGCAAATTACCCATCGACATCGGTTGTATTGTTAATAACGTATGCACTGCTTTAGCTGTTTATGAAGCCGTTCAAAAAAACAAACCCTTAATTTCAAATTATGTAAGTTTTACCGGAAAATCGGTTAAAAACCCGAAAAACTATTTAGTGCGTTTAGGTACCCCTTTGCAAGCTATAATAGATGCCAACGGTGGGCTTCCCGAAGACACTGAAAAAATTGTTAGCGGAGGCCCGATGATGGGAAAAGCCATTGCCAACAATGACAGCTATGTAACCAAAGGATTCTCCTGTATTTTGGTCATAAATAACAAAGAGGGGAAACGAAAACCTGTACTTAATTGTATTCGATGTGGAAAATGCGTTGGTGCATGTCCCATGGGATTAGAACCCTATTTATTAGCACCTCTTTCGGAAAAAGCCAGATGGGAAGACTTAGAAAAAGCACATATAATGGATTGTATGGAATGTGGTTGTTGCCAATTTTCCTGTCCGTCATCACGTCCTTTATTGGATAATATTCGATTAGGAAAAAGCTCAACCGGTGCTATGATACGAGCACGCAATACCAAATAAATCTAAGAACAAAATAAATAATAACATAAAAAGAAATGGCATTATTACAAGTTTCAGGATCTCCTCACGTTCATACCGATGAATCGGTAAAAAAAATAATGTGGACCGTCATCATTGCACTTTTACCAACCATGATTTTTTCATTCATGTTTTTTGGATGGGGTGCCGTTCAAGTAACATTAATCGCTGTTGCTTCTTGTATCATTTTTGAATGGATAATTCAAAAATTTTTACTCAAAACCAAGCCTTCCATTTTAGACGGTTCGGCAATAATAACAGGTATGCTTTTAGCTTTTAATGTCCCTTCAAATTTACCTATTTGGATAATTATCATTGGATCATTAGTATCTATCGGTATTGCTAAAATGGCATTCGGAGGATTAGGGAACAATCCTTTCAATCCGGCATTAGTAGGGCGAGTCTTTTTACTCATTTCATTCCCTGTTCAAATGACAACTTGGCCTAAACCACATCTATTATTTACCAATCCATCGCTCATTGTCGATGCCACAACAGGAGCAACTCCATTGGGTATAATTAAAACCGGATTAAGTCAGGGACAGGATGTTTCAAAACTTATGGAGACGTTACCAACTTACGCTCAATTGCTTTTAGGAGAAAGAGGCGGTTCATTAGGTGAAGTTGCCGCACTTGCCATTATTGCAGGCGGTCTGTTTATGCTCATCCGTAAAGTGATTACATGGCATATTCCGGTTGCCTTTATTGGCAGTGCCTTTATTTTTGCAGCCATTTTGCACTTTATAAATCCCGGACAATATATTCCACCCAGTTACCAAATTTTATCGGGTGGATTACTATTAGGAGCCATCTTTATGGCAACCGACATGGTTACCTCTCCCATGAGTAATTGGGGGAAAATTGTTTTTGGCATCGGATGTGGACTATTAACCATTATTATACGCGTTGCCGGTGCTTATCCCGAAGGAGTTTCCTTTGCAATATTATTTATGAACGCATTGGTACCTTTAATAAATAAAGGATTTAAACCTAAACGATTCGGATCACAAAAGATAAAAACCGTTAACCAATAATCAGGCAAAATCATGGGAAAGAAAGAATCATCATTAACACAACTAGTATTATCGCTTACATTACTTACTTGTATTGCAGCTATTGCATTGAGTGTAGTTTATATAGTAACAAAGGATCCGATTGCAAATTCTCAGCTACAGAAAAAAAACAATGCAATTGCACAAGTATTACCAAATTTCAAAGGTGAAATAAAAGAACAAAAAATCTTAGTAGAAGGAGATGCGGATTCCGTTACCGTTTATGCAGCTTATCAAAACGATACTTTATACGGAGCTGCCGTTGAAACCTATACAAATAAAGCCTTTAGTGGGAGTTTTAGCATTATGGTTGGACTTGATTATCAAGGAAATATTCTTGAGACACAAGTACTTCAAGCCAACGAAACTCCAGGTTTAGGTGATAAAATAGATAAGAAAAAATCAGATTTTCCCAATCAATTTGTTGGAAAAAATCCGGCTTCATTCCAATTAAAGGTAAAAAAGGATGGCGGAGAAGTAGATGCTATCACTGCAGCAACCATCTCATCACGTGCTTTTTGTGATGCTACTCAAAGAGCTTTCAATGCATTTTTAATTATTAAAGGAAATAAAAATGAGCAAAATTAAAATATTAACAAACGGATTTATTAAAGAAAATCCAACTTTGGTATTAGTATTAGGAACCTGTCCCTCATTGGCGGTAACGACCTCTGTGTTTAATGCCCTTGGAATGGGAATGGCAACAACTTTTGTATTGTTGATGTCAAACATGCTTATCTCTATGCTTAAAAATGTTATCCCCGATAAAGTTCGTATCCCTTGCTTTATTTTGGTTATAGCAACTTTTGTTTCTATTGTCGACTTAGTAATCCAAGGTTTCATACCGGCTTTATCTTCGAGTCTTGGAATCTTTATCCCTTTAATTGTTGTAAACTGTATAGTTTTAGGACGAGCCGAAGCATTTGCCAGTAAAAATTCTATTTTTGATTCTATTTTAGATGGTATCGGTATGGGAATAGGATTTACTTTTGCCATTGCCATTATAGCTTTTGTTAGAGAGCTTTTAGGAAGTGGCGCCATTTTCGGACATAAAGTAATCCCATTTGATGGTATACTTGTCTTTGTATTAGCTCCCGGAGCATTTATAGTTTTCGGATTTACCATTGCGGTAGTTAAATGGTTACAAAAATCAAAATAATTTAAACTAAAAAAAATCAAGTGTATGGAATACATTTTAATGATAATCGGTGCAGTATTAGTAAACAATATATTATTAGCTCAATTTTTGGGAATCTGTCCATTTTTAGGTGTCTCAAATAAAATAAGTACTGCCGTAGGTATGGGTGCCGCCGTTATATTTGTAATGGCATTAGCCACCTTAGTTACGTCAATAGTAAATATTTATGTACTAATACCTTTAAACATACTATTTTTACAAACTATTGCCTTTATTTTAATTATAGCCGCTTTAGTACAGATGGTTGAAATAATACTAAAGAAAATAAGCCCTCCGCTTTACCAAGCTTTAGGTATATTTTTACCTTTAATCACAACAAATTGCGCCGTTTTAGGAGTCGCTATATTAGTTACACAAAAATTTCCGACCAGCATTTTAGACAGCGTTATTTATACCATTTCCATTGCTGTTGGTTTTACGTTAGCAATTACCATTTTTGCCGGACTACGAGAACAAATGGAATTAGGGAATGTACCCAAAGGTATGAAAGGTGTTCCCATTGCATTAGTAACTGCCGGAATTTTATCGCTTGCTTTTATGGGTTTTGCAGGATTGGTTTAATATAATGTATTTTATATCATAATTTAAACCATTTTAAATACATTTTTTTTAAAAATTTGTATTCCTTTTCATTGAAGTATTTGGTATTTTTGCGGCTTATTTTTAATTTTTAATTTATCTAAAATATTAACGATCATTTATAATGAGAAAACTTATTCCGTTTTATTTATTTATCCTGATTTTCATTAGCGGAAACTCACAAACAACTGATAACATTAGGATTAATGAAATATTAATAGATAATAATAATGCTAATTCCACATGGGTTGAATTATATAATACAAGCAACAATCCGATTAACCTAAGTGATTATTATTTCACAAATGACCCGAATAATGTTACAAAATTTAGTATTGAGGATTCTATAACTTTAAATCCTCACGCTTATTTTGTTTTTAATTCGCAAGATAGTTTATCGAAAAATACTAATTACCTAAATTTTCCATTGAATGTTGGTTTATCGCCAATGGGTATTTCCTATTTCGGTATATATAGAAAAAATGATTCTACTCTAATTGACAGCCTTACTTATCAGGCTAATTTTTTTGAAAAAGGAGTAAGTATAGGAATTATTGATAATGAATGGAAAACCTTAGCATCTCCCTCACCATTAGCCGAAAATCAAGCAAAAATGTCACCATTGACCAATGGTACAAGTTTATACATGAAGATATTTATAATTATCGGTTTGATAATTCTTGCCTTTATCATTTTAAAACTGTCTCGAAAATCGAATAATAATAATAAAAACACCGAAGAAGTGAAAAATATAACATCCAATCAGCCTTTATCAACAAATAATAATGATGATGAAATTGACCCTGAAATGTTAGCTCTCATTATGGCAATGCACATTCATTTAAATAACGATAATCATGAAGTTGAAAAGACCGGATTTTGGTTGGCAAACAATCCAACACAATTGCCTTGGTCGAATCGCTCCTATAATTTTAAGAAAACACCAACTATTAAAAAATAATTTATAATTCATGAAAGAATACAGAATTAATATTAATGGCACTACTTACAATGTAAGTATCGAAGAAACTCGGACAAGTAACCAAAGTCCAATGAGTAAAGAAGAACCTGTAAAAACAACTAAAGAAATTGTTATGCCAAAACAAGAAGTTGTTAAAGAACAAGAAGAAAAACCTGTTCAAAAAACAGCTCCCATACTCGGAGGGAATGACTATGTTGTAAAATCACCGCTACCCGGAATAATTTTAGAAATCTCGGTTAAAGTAGGCGACACCGTGCAAAAAGGACAACAAATTGTGCTTTTAGAAGCCATGAAAATGGAGAACAATATTGTATCCGAAAAAGACGGCATCGTAAAAAGTATTGAAATCACAAAAGGCGACAGCATTTATGAGGGAGATACTATGATGGTTCTATCCGTTTAAATGTAAATGTAAGAATAACATTTATGAAAGTAAAACGTATTGAACACATTGGTATAGCCGTAAAAGATTTGGAAAGTGCCATTCACTTTTATCAAAACTTACTGGGGGTGGAATGCTATTCCATCGAAGAAGTAAAAGACCAAAAAGTAAAAACAGCCTTTTTCAAAATCGGAGATACTAAAATTGAGTTATTGGAATCAACCGATTCCGAAGGTCCTATCAGTAAATTTATTGAGAAAAAAGGAGAAGGATTTCATCACATTGCCTATGAAGTAGAGGATTTATCAACCACGTTGGAAAATATCCCCGAAACTATTCAACGCATAGATTGTACGCCCCGCAAAGGAGCCGAAGGTTTAATGATAGGCTTTTTGCATCCCAAATCTACCGGAGGAATATTAACGGAATTATGTGAGAATCCAAATAACACTAACAAATAAAAATAATATTTTATCATTTAAAACTTTAGAATATGTCAATGCAAGATAAAATAAAGGAATTGTTGGAATTAAGAGCCAAAGCAAAACTTGGCGGCGGAGAAAAACGTATTGAGAAACAACACCAACAAGGGAAAATGACTGCCCGCGAACGCATTAATATGCTATTAGATGAAGGTAGTTTTGAAGAATTCGATATGTTTGTTACACATCGTTGTGTAAATTTCGGATTAGAAAAAGAAACGTATTTAAGCGATGGTGTAATTACCGGCTATGGAAGC
>CAYZQG010000031.1:12957-14307 GCA_964480685.1 uncultured Lentimicrobiaceae bacterium | reverse complement strand
TAACGACCAGAAAGCCAAAATGTCTATATCACCATCATCATCCATATCTTTGATGGCAATGTAATCACCTTCGGTACAAAAGAGATTAATGTACGTATCGTAATAGATAGATGTAATTTGATTGGTAAATACTTCAAATTTTAACACTGTATCGCTGATATTTTTAAATACTTTTATTCCGGCATTATGGTAGGTGAAAATATCTTCCTTGCCATCATTATTAAAATCAATTAAATGAAAAAACCCATATATATCGTTTGGGAATAGGTGGATATATTGAGGACTATACACATAATTTATTTCTCCGGAATGCTTGGCTTTGTTTAAAAAAGGGATAATTCGTCTTCCTTGAACATCAAAAGCGATCAAATCTTTTACACCGTCAAAATCCAAGTCGGTTTTAGCGAATTGAATACTGTTCATTCCTCCTGCCCAAGGATAAATTAACAATGAATCGTTGAGATTGGAAACAGCTACGGAATTGTCTTTTATAAAGCCATAGTCATGTGTTTGTGCTTGAATAAACACAACTGAAAATACGCAAAGCAATGAACATACGGTTTTTTTTAACATGGCATAAACGTTTGAAAAACAATAAGTCTATGGCAACTTAATTTTTTGTCCCAGACTTAAAATCCCGGTTTCTTTAATTTTGTTTATTTTACAGAGTATATTAATAGATGTATGATATTTTTTTGCAATTTTACTTAGAGTATCTCCTTGTTTAACGGTATAATATTTTGGTTTGTAGGTTGTTTGAGGTTTGATTGGGGTTTTAGGTGTTGGTGTAGTAACTATGGCAAGAATACTGTCGTTTAAGGTTTGAATACTGTCAACTGCAATAGAATCGATGGTGGTTGGTTTTATATCTATTTCATTTTTCTTTTTATCATAGTCTGCTTTTGAGAAAAATTTCCCGTTTTTAACAACCATAGTATCGGCCATTAGTGTGTGGGTGTCGAAATTGATAATGGTTTTAGGATTAAAACATTCGTATAAAAAACGGGTTTCAAAATGCAAGTGTTCGGTTGTAGCACGCCCTGTTCTTCCCGCTTTACCAATGAGTTCACCGGCTTTCACTTCCTGATTTGGAAGGACACAAATTCGAGATAAATGGGCATACATGGTTTCAATCCCATTGTCGTGCCTAATAATAACGGTGCCGCCATATCCGTAATAACCCATGCGAGCCATCCTAACAACTCCGTTCCATGCGGAAACAATGCTGTCACCATAATCTTGCTTAATATCCATACCGGTGTGCATTCTTCCGTTGCGAACACCGTAGGGAGAACATACTTTTCCATCACAAGGAAAAACTAAACACAGGGCATTTTGTTTTTCCTTATG
>CAYZQG010000031.1:0-12947 GCA_964480685.1 uncultured Lentimicrobiaceae bacterium | reverse complement strand
TTAGATTTTCTAAAGGTAAAATATAGGTTGCATCTTTTTTTATCAAATAAGAGGAACGGGTATTTTCGTTGTGCCATTCATCTGTATAAAAATTTGTAGCCGGTAATTTAGTTATCGGTAACATACTGTCTTTTGTTCCCGGAGAAATATCTTTAAATAGGAAGGATTGGTTTGTAGTAGTTGAATCAAGTATCACTTCTACTTGAGCAAACAGGGGATACGTGAAAGCAATAAGAGCTATGATTAATAGTGATTTATAACGCATTTAATTTTTTTTTAACGATTCGCATACATTTCTTGGTAATACTTCTGGTAATTACCTGAAGTAATATTTTTTAACCAGAGTTCATGTTTTAGATACCAACGAACTGTTTTTCGAAATCCTTCATCAAAACGAATTTCGGGTTGCCATGCGAGTTCTTTTTTTATTTTGGTGGCATCAATTGCATAACGTAGATCATGTCCTGCTCGATCGGTTACAAATGAAATAAGGTTACGCGAAGTGCCTTTTGGGCGTTGTAATAATTCATCGGTTATTTCTATCAGTTTGTCAATTAAATCAATGTTTCGCCATTCGTTATTTCCTCCAATGTTGTAGGTTTCACCGCTTTTCCCTTGATGAAAAATTAAATCAATGGCTTTCACGTGGTCTTCAACATAGAGCCAATCTCTAACGTTAATTCCTTTCCCGTAAACCGGTAATGGTCTGTTATGTAATATATTGTTTATAAATAAAGGAATTAATTTTTCGGGAAATTGATAAGGTCCGTAATTATTGGAGCAATTTGAAATAATTGTATTTAATCCAAACGTATCATGATAGGCCCTAACTAAATGGTCGGAACTGGCTTTCGATGCCGAATAGGGGCTATGTGGATTATAAGCTGTGCTTTCGGTAAAAGATCCCGTATCTCCCAAAGAGCCATATACTTCATCGGTGGAAATATGATAAAAGCGGCTTCCTTCAAGATTGCCTTTCCAACAAGAGCGAGAAGCATTTAATAGATTTGCCGTGCCAATAATATTCGTATAAATAAAATCTAAAGGGGAATGAATGGAACGGTCAACATGCGATTCGGCGGCTAAATGAATAATACCATCAAAATAGTGGGTTGAAAAAAGTGTGTTGATGAATTCGGCATCTACAATATCACCTTTTATAAAGGTGTAATTGGGAGCTTTTTCAATATCTTTTAGGTTTTCAAGATTACCGGCATACGTTAATTTATCAAGATTGTAAATATGATAATCAGAATATTTATTTACCATTAATCGCACTAAATGAGAGCCGATAAAACCTGCACCTCCTGTTATTAATATACTTTTCATACTTATTTTCTACAATTTGGTTTTATACCCAAATGAACTTGCAAAGATACAATTTTTTTATGGAATAAAAAATAATGACAATTTGGGTTTTGAATACTTTATTTTTTGTACTTTTGCAAAGTATAAACTATCAATAATGAACGAAAAAATAATTATTTTTTCTGCCCCTTCCGGCTCAGGTAAAACAACCATACTGAAGGCATTAATTCAGTCCGATCTTCATTTGGCGTTTTCTATTTCGGCAACGAGTCGACAACAGAGAAAAAATGAATCGGATGGAAAAGATTATTATTTTTTTACGCCCGAACAGTTTAAAAAAGAACTTATACAAGGTTCCTTTATTGAATGGCAAGAAGTGTATGAGAATCAGTTTTATGGAACATTAAAAACTGAAATTGATCGTTTATTTGCCCTTAAAAAAAATGTAGTTTTCGATGTGGATGTTTTAGGAGGATTAAGTTTAAAACGTATTTTCGGAGACAAAGCATTTGCTATTTTTATTATGCCGCCATCTTTAGAAACACTTGAAAATCGTTTACTTAAAAGAGGAACAGAAACCGAAGAAAGCTTAAGAAAACGTCTTCAAAAGGCTGACTACGAACTATCGTTTGCTCATAATTTTGATTATATTCTTGTAAATGACAATTTAGAAGAATCAATTGAAACAGCTCATCGAATTATTTTAGAATTTTTATAAAATTAATCCCAATAAATTGTATTTCTATTTAATACACAAGAATATAAAAGAAAATATTATTATATGAAAGATACACCTATCGCTTTTGAAATAGTGAAAAAGAAGATTGAAGAAAGTAATTTACCCAGTATAGGGAAAGCCTCCATACGCGAAATCAAGCGTTTGATTAATGAAATTGAACAAGCATCGGGCAAAAAATTTATACGTATGGAAATGGGTATTCCGGGCTTACCCTCGGTAAGCATCGGATTAGAAGCCCAAAAGAAAGCTTTAGATCGTGGTGTTTCGGCAATTTATCCTGAAATTGAAGGAATTGCAGAATTAAAATTTGAAATGTCTCGATTTTGTAAATTATTTATGGATATTGATGTAAAACCTTCCTCATGTATTCCTACCGTTGGTTCGATGCAAGCCGGATTTGCAGCTTTTCTTACATTGCAACATCTACACAACAAAAAAGATACCACGCTTTTTATTGATCCCGGTTTTCCGGTTCAAAAACAACAGCATCGCATCTTAGGTGCTAAATACGAAACGTTTGATGTATATGATTATAGAGGTGATAAATTAAAAGATAAATTGGAAAGCTACTTAATAAAAGGCAATATTCATTCTATAATTTATTCCAATCCCAATAACCCTTCTTGGATTTGCTTTACCGAAAACGAATTAAAAATTATAGGTGATTTGGTAAATAAATATGATGTAATTGTTATAGAAGATCTTGCCTATTTCGGAATGGATTTTCGTAAAGATATTTCCATACCCGGAAAACCTCCTTATCAATCAACGGTAGCCAAATATACCAATAACTATGTGTTATTTGTATCCAGTTCCAAAGCCTTCAGTTATGCGGGAGAACGTTTGGGTGTGATGGTTATTTCCGACACCCTATTTAAAGGTAATTATCCTGATTTGAAACCGTTTTTCGGAACCGATAATTTGGGACATGCCATTGTTTACGGTGCAATTTATGCCCTCAGTTCGGGAACCTCTCATTCAGCTCAATTTGCCATGGCTGCCATATTAAAAGCTTGCAATGATGGAACTTATAATATCGTTGAAGGTATGATTGAATACAGAGATAAAGCACATGCAATGAAAAAAATGTTTGTTGATAACGGTTTTAAATTGGTATATGATACAGATGAAGATCAGCCTCTTTCCGATGGTTTTTATTTTACAATCAGTTATCCGGGTTTTTCGGGAGAAAAATTATTGGAGGAATTATTGTATTACGGAATCAGTGCCATTTCGTTGGCAATCACCGGCAGTCAACGCCTGGAAGGCTTAAGAGCATGTGTATCGTTAGTACATAAAGAACAATTTCCGGAATTGGAAAAACGACTTACATTATTTGCTCAAAATCATCCGCTAAAATAATAGAATGCCGATAAAAACTAATTATAAAAAATCTAAAAGCCTTACTGCTAAAGTAATTGCACTTATAAATGCCACCGGAATTTTCTTGGTTTTTATGGTGTGTTTTTTCATTTGTTTTTATGGCTTTCAAATTAATTTAATCGGTAGTGTTATAATTACCGGTTCATTTGTTTTTTTATTTGCTTTTTTATTCACCTTTTATTGGATTGATGCTTTTATATTTCAAAAAATTAAGCTGATTTATAAGATTATTTTAGATTATAAAATGTTTAAAGACACAAAAAAAGCATGGAACAAAAAATACCGATCCATCGAAACCGCTCAACGCGATGCCATGCTTTTCATCGAAAAAAAAGAAAGCGAAATGAAGCAATTGCGTAAAATGGAATCTTATCGAAAAGACTTTTTGGGCAGCGTGTCTCACGAGCTCAAAACACCTTTGACTTCTATACAAGGATATGTGTTAACCTTGTTAGATGGCGGTTTATCGGATGATACCATTAATTATAAATATTTGTATAAAGCATCAAAAAATATTGATAGAATAATTGCCATTGTTAATGATTTGGAAACGATTACTAAGTTAGAATACAAAGAATTAATGTTAAATTTTGAAAAATTCGATTTGTATAAACTGCTACAAGAAACCTTGGATTTGATGGAAATCCAATCTAAAAAATACAATGTCAATTACGTAATTAAAGCCAATCAAGAAAAAATATATTTGGTTTATGCCGATAGAGAATATATTCAAAATGTATTCATTAATTTGATTACTAATGCTATGAAATATAATGATAAAGAAGAAAAAAAGATTAAAATAACTTTTTTTGATATGGATGAAAATTATCTCATTGAAATTACCGATAATGGAATAGGAATTGAAAGTAATCACATTCCCCGATTATTTGAACGCTTTTATCGTATCTCGAAAGATAGATCTCGTGAAATGGGAGGATCCGGTTTAGGCTTGGCTATTGTAAAACATATTCTCGAAGCTCATGGACAAGCTATACATGTAAGAAGTACACCTCAATTAGGTTCTACATTCAGTTTTACATTAAAAAAAGGGATTTAAATATCGTTTTACAAAGTAATACTTTATAATCATTAATTTTATTTTATTTGTGAATCAATGTTTTATGAAATATTTTTATGGTTTGATTTAGTAAATTTAAATGTATAATAAAAAATTGTATTTTTGCGGCACATAACAATGAACTTTAAAAATCAGTATATGCAAAAATTAGCAGTTGTTGCCTTTGGCGGAAACGCTCTCTTAAGAGCCGGAGATCGAGGAACTATAGACGAACAAGAAGCTAATGTTTACAAAACATGTGAAGGCTTACTCGAATTAATCAATCAAAATTATAACCTTGTTATCGGTCATGGAAATGGCCCTCAAGTTGGAAATATTTTATTACAGGTCAATGCCGGAGAAAAAATGTATGGGATTCCGGAAATGCCCATGGATATTTGTGGCGCTTATTCTCAGGGATTTATTGGTTATATTATTGAACAACAATTTAGAAATGTGTTAAGAACGAATAAACTTAAGAGAAATATCATTACATTGGTAACACAAGTAGTTGTTGATAAAGAAGACCCTGCTTTTCAACATCCCACAAAACCAATAGGTCCTTATTATACCGATGAGGAAATGGAAGCCAATAAAGAAAAAAATCCGACCTATGTATTTGCATTAGACCCTAAAGGAAAAGGATGGCGACGAGTTGTAGCTTCTCCACAACCTTTAAAGATTAAAAATACGGAAATCATTGAAGAATTGGCACGTAGAGGTCATATTGTGGTAACGGTAGGAGGTGGAGGAATCCCTGTGTATTATAAAAATGCCTACCTATTAGAAGGAATCGATGCCGTTATTGATAAAGATTTAGCTTCATCTATGCTTGCTGTTCACATTAAAGCCGATGAATTTTATATTTTGACCGATGTTCCTAAAGTATATATAAATTTTCGTAAACCCGACGAAAAAGCATTGGATACCATAACAGTTAAAGAAGCAAAAAACTATTTAAAAGAAGGACAGTTTACCGAAGGCTCGATGGCTCCTAAAATACGTGCTGCTATTAATTTTGTAGAAAATGGTGGCAAACAATGTATTATTACTGAAGCCGGACAATTGGGAAATCCAAACTGCGGCACACATATAATCTTATCATAAAGAAAATAAATATATAATCAATTAAATAATAATAATTATGGCTTTCAATTTAAGAAACAGAAACTTTTTAAAATTATTAGACTTTACTCCGGCTGAAATAAAATTCTTTTTGGATTTAGCTGCCGATCTAAAGAAAGCAAAATATGCCGGTACGGAACAACCTATGTTAAAAGGAAAAAACATTGTTCTTTTGTTTGAAAAAGATTCTACTCGCACTCGTTGTTCGTTCGAAGTAGCTGCCTTGGATCAAGGGGCTCATGTAACATACTTAGGACCTTCCGGTTCGCAAATGGGTAAGAAAGAATCAATGAAAGATACCGCTCGTGTTTTGGGCAGATTATACGATGGAATAGAATATCGTGGTTATTCTCAAGAAATTGTTGAAGCATTGGGTAAATATTCGGGCGTTCCGGTATGGAACGGTTTAACTACCGAATTTCATCCTACACAAATTCTTGCCGATTTTATGACCATGTTGGAGCATAGCGATAAACCTTTATCACAGATTTCTTTCTGCTATTTGGGTGATGCTCGTAATAATATGGGTAATTCATTGATGGTGGGTGCGGCTAAAATGGGTATGGCTTTTCGTGCGGCTGCTCCTAAAGCTTGTCAACCGGAGGATAAATTAGTGGCTACTTGCAAAGAAATTGCTAAAGAGACCGGTGCAAAAATAACCATAACCGATAATGTTGCTGAAGCCGTTAAAGGTGTTGATTTCTTATACAGTGATGTGTGGGTGTCGATGGGAGAGCCGGCCGAAGTATGGGACGAAAGAATTAAATTGTTAAGACCGTATCAAATAAATATGGACGTGGTTAAAAAAACAGGCAATCCTAATGTGAAATTTATGCATTGTTTACCCGCTTTCCATAATCGTGAAACTGTTGTTGGAGAAGATATTTATCAAAAATTCGGACTCGAAGCCATGGAAGTTACCGAAGATGTCTTTGAATCTCCGATGTCAATCGTTTTTGATGAAGCCGAAAACCGTTTGCATACTATCAAAGCGGTTATGGTAGCTACGCTTGGGAAATAAATTGTTTTTCTACTATTTAGTAATTCATGCATGTTGTTGTATAACGATTTTATGCAGATATTCAACTACTAAGTTTTCTTTTTTAACCTTAGACTATTTTGTGTTAAGTGTTGGCTTTTTTTTAGCAAAAGCAACTATATGTCCATCGGGATCGGCAAAATAACATGTGCTGTCTCCCCAGTCTCTATCGCTAATCGGACTGATAAGTTTAGCCCCGATTTTTAAGGCATTTTCGTAGGCTATTTCAATATTGTCAACATAAAAATAAAGTTCACAACGGGGAATTCCATTGCCGGAACTTGGAGTAGGCGTATAATCCAATAGAATCTTCTCAATGCTTTTATTGGGCATTAAGCCTAAGGTTGATGCTGCTGAAAGTCTAAATTCAGTCATGCCAGGAACATTAATATCGGGATGCTTTTTTAATAACTTTTGATAAAAATTGGTGCTTATTTGTTGATCGCTTACATACAGAATGGTTTCTAGATGTTGAATATATCTCATTTCAATGGATGGTATTTTTAATGATATTTTCCTTACTTGTTTTATTTATTGGCAATCTCAATATTTTGCTCGGTGTTGACAATTGAATGAACTTTTATGGTATACTCGGTTTGTTTAATAGTGATATCTACATTCATATTCAATTGATAATTTTTATAATAGGAATTGTTAATGTCATATTTTAAGGTGCCGTCGCCTTTCCCAATCATTTTAATGTGCATAGTGGTATATTTCTTTTTTGATTCTAAGGTTTCGGAAATTTTAAAGGTAGCAGTCCCATCTGAAATACTTATCAATGTATAGGTTGCGATTATTTTGGCTTTAAAAAGAATATTGGAAATCGGTACTGTGAAAGGAATTGTTTTGGTGAAACTTTCACCGATTTTTAATTCTTTATTTTCAAACGACATGTGTGAAAAGAAACCAGATAACGATTCAATAACTGTTTCTTTCGATTCTTCATCGAGATATTTCGAATAAACGGAGTCCATTTTAGGCGATTCACCTAAAGAACAATTTCCATAAATGATAGTTCCTTCCGGTAAGGATTCCATGTCATCGGTGTTGTTTATTCGTTCAACTTTTAATTCAATAGGGAAAAGAGAATCTTGATCAAAATCACCGGTATTCATTGAAAATTCGTTAAAACTTTCTTTACGAATAACTTCCGGATTTTTAATTCCTTGATAGGTTAAGTTGTCTAAAAATTCACGAGACCCAATATATTGTTTTTGAATGGTTGATGTTTGTATCATTTCCAATTTATACGTATTCATAGGTTGATATGAAACATAAAAGTTGACTTTTTCTTGTGAAAAACCGATACAAATAAAATGAATTATAATGAACAGACAAAGGATTATTTTTTTCAAATTCAGGTATTTTCAAATATTATTAAATGTTTTCGACTTCTTAATAAGCTTGTTTTATGATGATATTTATTTTTTATGATGGGTATAAATGACACACCTTTTTTAATTGCAAAAGTAATAAAAAACAATTAATAATGAAAGAAGAATCGATACTTACACAGGGAAAATTAATAAAGAAATTTGAGAAATAAAAAGGGGAATATTTTAATATATTAGATTTTAGGTTTTTAAGTGATTAAAAATCGAAGGCATTAGGGTGTGTTCGATTTGTAGTTACCAAGTAATTATTTGAATAGATAATTTTTTGTTTTATGTAAATCGTAAACCTATATTTTATACTTTTGCAATTCTAAAACAAAAACATGGATTTACACGATACAATATGTGCATTGTCAACGCCGCCCGGTATGGGAGCGATAGCCTTGTTGCGGATTTCGGGAAATAGGGTAAGGGAGATGATTGAAAAGGTGTTTATTCCAAGAACATTCATTTCATCGTTTGAAGCAAATCGCGTTTATTTAGGTGAGATTAAAGACGGTGAAACGCTACTGGATGAAGTGCTTGTTACTTTCTTTCAACACCCACATTCATATACAGGCGAAGATTTAGTGGAAATTTCCTGTCATGGATCAACCTATATTCAACGAACTTTGCTAGAATTGATGGTGCGTACGGGATGTCGGTTGGCGGAACCGGGTGAGTTTACAATGCGGGCTTTTGTGAACGGAAAAATGGATTTGTCGCAAGCCGAAGCGGTAGGCGATTTAATTGCTTCTCAGTCGAAAGCGGCACATCAAGTTTCTATGCAAAATTTACGGGGCGGTTTTTCAATGAAAATTAAAGCCTTGCGGGAACAATTAGTGCATTTTGCGGCTTTGATGGAATTGGAATTGGATTTTGGGGAAGAAGATGTGGCATTTGCCAATCGTAAAGAAATTCATGTTTTAATGGATGATTTAAAGCATGAAATAGAAACGTTAATCCATTCTTTTGCTTTGGGAAATGTGTTTAAAAACGGCATTCCCGTTGCCATTGTCGGCAAACCTAATGTGGGCAAATCAACCTTGTTAAATGCTTTACTCAACGAAGATCGTGCTATTGTTTCCGATATTCCCGGTACAACGCGCGATACCATCGAAGACAGCATTAATATTCACGGTTTTATGTTTCGCTTTATTGATACAGCCGGATTAAGAGCAACAACCGACGAAGTAGAAAAATTTGGAATTGAACGTAGCTATAAAGCCATGGATGAAGCAATGGTTGTTTTATATATGGTTGACAAAGAAGAAGAAGCTAAAAATGAAGTAGAAAATTTGAAAGAAAAATACACGGGAAAAATGATTCTTGTTTTGGTCAATAAATCGGATCTTTTACCTTCGTTTCCGGTTGAATACAATGAAGATATACTGTTTATTTCTGCCAAAAAGAACATTAATATTTTTCTGATTAATTCAATTTTAAAGGAATTTGCTTTATCACTCAATCGGCAGGAAGATGTTTTAGTGTCGAATGCTCGACATTATGAAGCTTTGCTGCGTGCACTTGATGCACTGCAACAAGCTGAAGCAGCTTTTAAACAGCAAGTTTCGACCGAGTTTGTAATGATTGATATAAAACAGGTGCTTTATTTTTTGGGATCTATTGTGGGTGAAATTAGTAACGATGAAGTATTAGGAAGTGTTTTTAGCCGCTTTTGTATAGGAAAGTAAGTAAATAAAGCTATCAACTATCAACACACTTCAGTCAATAGAAACTCTAACATTCAGCCTACGGGAAAAAGTTATTGGTGAAAGAAGGAATTTTACATTTGAATACCGATAATATGTTAATTTTAAATATAGTAGAATAAAACTCATTCCATTTCAAAACGTAGTGGCAAGAGGTTATCAATTCCTTCAACGGTGATAATATTTCCGGTAATGCCGGTCATAATTACTTTTATTTTTGATTTTTGTTTCGATTCATATTCCGCTAAAACTTGTCGGCAACCACCGCAAGGCGTAATGGGCGTATCGGTTGTTTTTAAGGTGCTGTTGCCGGCAACGGCAATGGCAGATATCGTTTCGTTTGGATAGTTGGCAGAGGCCGAAAATAACGCAACTCGTTCGGCACACAAGCCTTCGGGAAAAGAAATATTTTCTTGATTGTTAGCTGTAATAATTTGATTATTAGATAATAATATAGCAGTTCCTACCCTAAAACGTGAATAAGGAGCGTATGCTTTTACGCTTGCAGAACGAGCTTCCAACACTAAATTACGTTCTTCGGCAGTTAATTCTTCGAGAGAAGTGTAAATCCTATATTGGATTTTAGATGATATATGTTGCATGTGATGATGTATTAACGATGCAAAAATATACAAATTAATGATTAATCAGGGAAAAATTAACGGATTAAACAATAATTTACAATGAAAATAGTTTATTAACTATAGTTGTAACTAATTAATTCGAAAATGAAGAGTAGCTTTATCATTGTTTTATTGTTAATTACCTTCCATCTGACGTATTCTCAGGTTTTCAAAGGAGAGATTATTGTCGGGGGAAATGTAACGCAAGTAGATGGGGATGAGGTTTTCGGATATAAAAAAGTGGGAATAAATGCCGGATTGGGCGTAATGTATCCTTTTAGTTTTAAAAAAGGGAATAAAGATAAAAATTGGGGTTTAAGCATGGAAATGCTTTTTAATCAGAAAGGTTCACGTCAACCAAATTATACGGGTATCAATTTTTGTGATACCTGTCCTCCCGAAACTCCTTGCGATTCGACCATAAAATACAATGTGAAAATGAATTATATTTCTATGCCTTTAATGCTTCATTATACCGACGTAAATGGTTGGTCTATTGCTTTTGGATTGGCATATAATCGCTTAGCCGGATTTAAAGAAATTGAAAACGGCTTAGTAAAACAAAATGTATATTCCATATCAACCATTATCAATCCGAATATGGATAAAATTGAGAAAATGCTCGAAAATAAAAATGCGTTGTTTGCAAAAGATGAATTGAGTGTTATTGTGGATGTTCGATTTAGAATATGGCAACAATTAAAAATGAATTTTCGCTTTGAATACAGTTTATTCCCTGTTGGTGTTCGAAAATTTTACTTGCAAGATGGGATTCCGGTTGATCCGTATATTCGTAAACAATATAATAATATTTTGTCACTAAGACTTATATATATGTTAAATGAGCCGAAAGTGATTATTGAAAAAAAACCAAAAGTAAAACAGAAAGATAAAATATATTATTACTAATCGCTTTGAAAATCTTATTAATTCGTTTAAGCAGCATTGGAGATATTGTGTTAACTACACCTTTGATTCGTTGTTTGTTTTTCCAGGTGAAAGATGCTGAACTACATTATCTTTGCAAATCTTCTTATACTGAAATATTAGAATCAAATCCTTATTTAAAAAAGATACATGCATTTCAAAAAAACGACAAGCTGCTTATTGAAAATCTTCGAGCCGAAAAATTTGATTATATTGTTGATTTACAAAATAATAAGCATTCTCTAAAACTTTGTCGACACCTAGGTGTTGATTATGCTACGTTTCCGAAATTAAACATAAAAAAATGGATATTGGTGAATTTTAAAATCAATTTATTACCCGATATACATGTTGTTGATAGATACTTTGAGGCTGTACGTTTGCTTGGGGTAATTAATGACGGGAAAGGTTTGGAATATTCTATTTCAGAAAAAGATAAACACAATTTCTTGAAATTAAATTTACCTAAAGAATATATTGCGATAGCAGTAGGTAGCAATCATATAACCAAACAAATACCAAAAGATAAATTGTTGTATATTTGCCAAAAAACAACATTACCTATTGTTTTTCTAGGAGATAAAAACGATTATGAAACGGCAGCATTTATAATGCATCAACTTGAAAAACCATCCTATAATCTTTGCGGAGAAGTGAATTTGCAAGTATCTGCTGCCTGTGTAGAAAATGCTCGTTGTCTTTTAACCGGAGATACGGGATTGATGCATGTCGGTGCGGCTTTTGGTCAAAGGATTATCAGTGTTTGGGGAAATACGGTACCTGCTTTCGGTATGTATCCGTATATGCCTGAAAATAAAGATAAATATGTAATTATTGAACATACATGCCTACGGTGTCGTCCGTGTTCAAAATTAGGGTATAAACGATGTCCTCTAGGTCATTTTAAATGTATGAACGATTTAGATGTTCATGAAATAGTAAAATATATACCCAAAAATTAACACATGTTATTAGAGGAAGAAATACATATTGAAGCGTATAATTATTTGTTGCCTCAGGAAAAAATTGCTTTGTTTCCCAGCAGTCAACGTGAAGCATCGAAATTGTTGATTTATACTAACAATGAAATTAAAGAGGATGTTTTTGCTCATATAATTAACTATTTACCAAATGATACGGCATTGGTATTTAATAATACACGGGTAATTCAAGCCCGTATAGTCTTACATAAACAAACAGGAGCAAGCGTAGAAATTTTTTGTTTAAAACCCGTTGCTCCGAGTTTGTTATACGAACAAGCATTTGCTTCAAAAGGGAGTTGCGTATGGGAATGTTTAATTGGCAACAACAAACGTTTTAAAGAAGCGATTGAGTCGGAATATGCTATTGGAAACGAAAAACTTGTATTAAAAGTAAAACGTTTACAAGCGCAAAAGGATGGTAGTTTTCATGTTTCATTTTCATGGACACCTTCGGAATATAGTTTTGCGGAACTGCTCGAATGTGTAGGGAAAATACCCTTACCGCCCTATATTAAGCGTTCTCCTGTTGATGAAGATACATTGAGGTATCAGACAGTGTATGCTCGTGAAAAAGGCTCTGTGGCGGCTCCAACAGCCGGTTTACATTTTACCGAAAAACTATTGCAGGATTTGGAAGATAACCATATTCCTGTCGAATATATAACCTTGCTTGTG
>CAYZQG010000030.1:0-14358 GCA_964480685.1 uncultured Lentimicrobiaceae bacterium | reverse complement strand
TTATTTGGAACAAATTTGAATAGCAAAAAATTAGGGGAAAAAGCAATAATAAAAATACAAGACAAGTATTTTGAACGACATGAGATTAATAAAATTGCCATTGTATCACCATCGGCAACAATGATTAAAATTCAAGATTACGACGTTGTTGAGAAATTCAGCTTATCACTCCCTCAAACTATTGAAGGTATCGTAAAATGCTTTAATCCGAAATGTATTACCAATCATGAACAAGTATTGCAAAAATTTACTGTTTTAGATGCAGATAAAATCAAACTTCAATGTTATTATTGTCAAAAAATAACGAAAGAAGAGACCTTGAATTTTTTGTAAGATAATTGCTTACAGGAATTAAAATAATTTTTGAATGGTTTGCCATAATTGTTCGGCGGTGATATCCCAGGAAAACTTTTTAAGTTGATTTTTCCCTTTTAATACCAAGTTCGAACGAAATGCTTCGTTTGTAAACAGTTCTACCATAGCATTACAAATTTCTTCTGCATTATGAGGATTAACCAAAATAGCTGCATCGCCGGCAGTTTCGGGCATGGCGGTAATATCGGAAGTGATAACGGGAATACCGCAAGAAAAAGCTTCTAAAATAGGGACACCAAATCCTTCAAAATAAGAAGCATATAATAATGCATTGGCAGAAGAAATAACTTCATTTAATTGTTTTGTCGGAATATATCCTGTAAAGATAACATCCGAATGATGTTTTATGGAAGCGTATGCAATTTTCATGGCTTTAGTCCAATATTTTTGAGTGCCGGCAAAAACCAATTTTGCATAAAAGCCTTGATCTCTGAAAAGGTCAAAAGCACGCAATTGAGTGATTATATTTTTTCGTTGATTACCACTTCCTACAAAGACAAAATAGGGGTGTCCTTCGGTAAAAGAGTCTTTTATTTTTTCTTTTTCTTGTGGAGTGATTTCATAAAAATCGTCGGCGGCAGCATTGTAAACAACGTCAATTTTTTTGGAAGAAATATTGTAAGTGTTTATAATATCCGATTTTGAGAAGTTTGAAACCGTAACTAAAGCATCTGCTTTTTTCGCAAAAAGAGGAAAGAAATGACGATAATACCAACGAGAAAAAACAGGAAGAAATTCGGGATAATGTTCAAAATTTAAATCATGAATAATGTTGACCGTTTTGACCGAAGTATGGAGGCAAATCCATCCATCAGGAGAAAGGAAAAGGTCGATTTTTTCTTTTTGTAAGGCTTTTTTTATTCCAAATTCAAAAAAGAAATACCATAATATCGGATGTCGAGCCGGAGGAAATACTACAACCGGTTTTACATTATCGGCAAAAATAAATTCATCTAAATAAGGTCTGTCAAAAAAGAAAATAAATTCATGTTCGGGATGTGCTTTCACCATGCGTTTCAATACTTCGTAAGAAAACCAGGCTATGCCATCCATTTTTCCTTTAACAAATAATCGGGTATTAACACCTATTCGCATGATGGTTTATTTTTTTGCTTTTTTGGGTTTTGCTTTTTGAATACTAAACGTATCGTTTTCATCTTTATAGGTTAAGGTTACCTTATCGCCCGCATTTACATTATCGTTGATGATTTCTTCGGAAAGAAGATCTTCAATATATTTTTGAATAGTTCGTTTTAAGGGTCTTGCTCCGAAAAGCGGGTCCCATCCTTTTTTTGCCAACGCATCTTTTGCTTCGTCAGAGAGGGTGAGTTGAATGTTTAATTCATGTAAACGTTGATAAACGTATTGCAATTCAATATCAATAATTTTATGAATATCATCTCTTTCGAGGGGATTAAAGACAATTATTTCGTCAATACGGTTAATAAATTCGGGGGCAAATTGTTTACTGACGGCATCTTCAATAACTTTTTGAGCATTTTTTGAATAAGCATCCTTGCGAGCTGTAGTTGAAAACCCTACACCGGTTCCAAATTCTTTGAGTTGTCGGCTGCCGACATTGGAAGTCATTATGATAATAGTGTTTTTAAAATCAACTTTGCGTCCTAATCCATCGGTTAAATGCCCATCGTCAAATACTTGTAATAAAATATTATAAACATCGGCATGCGCTTTCTCTATTTCATCCAATAATACAATAGAGTAGGGTTTACGCCTTACTTTTTCGGTAAGTTGACCGCCTTCTTCATATCCGACATAACCCGGAGGAGCTCCTACCAAACGAGAAATGGTGAATTTTTCCATGTATTCACTCATGTCAATGCGTATCATGGCATCGTAGCTGTCGAATAAATATTTTGCTAAAACTTTTGCCAAATAGGTTTTCCCTACACCGGTAGGTCCTAAAAAGATAAAAGTTCCGATGGGTTTGTTCGGGTCTTTTAATCCGACTTTATTTCTACGGATGGCTTTTGAAATTTTATGTATTGCTTCTTGTTGACCAATAACTTGTTCATTAAGTTCTTTTTCCATCGAAGTCAATTTATGATTGTCTTCTTTGGCAATACGTTTTGCCGGCACTCCGGTAATCATAGCCACGACATCGGCAACAATTTCTTCGGTTACTTCTTTCCTGTTTAGTTGAATTTGGTCTTCCCAATTCTTTTTAGCAAGGCTAATTTCTTCTTCCAACGATTTTGAAAGGTCACGATATTTGGCAGCTTCTTCATACGATTGTTTTTGAATGGCGGTTTTTTTTGCATCCGCTAATTCATCTAATTGGTTTTCCATTTGTATAATTTCCTCAGGCACATCAAGATTATGAATATGTACCCGGGCACCGGCTTCGTCCAAAGCATCAATAGCTTTATCGGGTAAACACCGATCGGTTATATAACGTTGGGTTAAGGTTACACAGGCTTTAATGGCTTCGTCGGTATAATAGACTAAATGATGATCTTCGTATTTGCCTTTGATGTTATTGAGAATTTCAATGGTTTCTTGTGGAGAAGTGGGTTCAATCAATACTTTTTGGAAACGTCGCTCTAAAGCTCCATCCGATTCGATATGCTTGCGGTACTCGTCTAAGGTGGTAGCACCGATACATTGTAGTTCTCCACGGGCTAAGGCAGGCTTAAACATGTTCGAAGCATCTAACGAACCGGAGGCGTTGCCGGCTCCGACAAGGGTGTGCAATTCGTCAATAAATAAAATTACATCGGGATTGGCTTCCAATTCGGCAAGTACGGCTTTCATACGTTCTTCAAATTGTCCTCGGTATTTTGTGCCGGCAACCATCGAAGCAATGTCGAGGGTTACAATGCGTTTGTTAAATAATATACGAGGAACATTGCGTTGCTTGATGCGTAATGCCAATCCTTCGGCTATGGCTGATTTTCCTACTCCCGGTTCTCCGATCAAAATGGGGTTGTTTTTCTTTCTTCTGCTGAGAATCTGTGCTATACGCTCCAATTCTTTTTCTCTGCCTACTATCGGGTCTAATCTGCCTTCTTCGGCTGCTTTGTTTAAATCGCGACCGAAAGCATCTAAAACCGGAGTGCTGTTCTTTTTTGTCGGCTCCATTTTTTTCTTTGCAGAAGGCTCATTTTGAGGAAATTCTAAATCCGAATCATCCGAATCCATTTCCGACGACATACTTGGAGAAATATCTTCCGTTGAAGGTTTTTCCGACATCAACAAAGTTTCTACTTTTTTGTAGGTGATGCCGTATTCGGCTAATAATTTTTTAATGTAATTATCGTCTTTCCAAAGCATCGCAAGGATCAGATGCTCAACCTCTATTTCTTTGCTGTGATATTTTTTGGCAAACAAACCGGCCAAATCAATAATACGTTCCGTTTGTTTGTATAAAGGTAATGATTCGGTACTTACTACGGGTTTTGAATCGTAAAGACCGGCAATTTTTTGTAATATATGGTTCTTTGTTAACGTTATATCCACATCAAATTCTGCAAAAATATGTTTTAAAACAAGAACTTCATTATCAATCATGCTTAAAAAAAGATGCTCGATTCCGATAAATTCATTTCCCAATTGTTGTGCTTCGGTAGAACTATAGCGGATAACTACGTCTAAATCGTCGGAAAAAGTCCAATTATTCATCTTATGTTGTTATTTATGAATTGTAAATAAATGAAATACCTTTATATCTTAATATTTTCAAAAATATAAAAAAATATCATGTCATTCAGGAAAAGCTTTACATTAATTTTGAACACAATATTGTTACTTTAATTTTTTGTCTACTATAATTGTACTAAAATCACAGGTAGTAAGTTAAGAGCTTTTTATAGATTTCTTACATTTTTTGTTTTTGTAAAAGCGGAATTTTCTTCTATATAAACAAGGAATATTTTATTTTGAGGGATAAAGATAATATTCTTATATTCTATCATTTAGAAGATAATCAATAAATAATCCATTAAAAAATTGCTTTTTTCAATTTTTTTTTATTACTTTTGCAGAATAAATTATAAAGAAGAGGATTTTATGCCAACGCACAAAATTTTATTTGTTAATCAAGAGATTACCCCGTATGTAGATGAAACTTATATCTCGAAAATAGGAAGATATTTACCTCAAACTATTCAAGAAAGTGGGATTGAAATTCGTACATTCATGCCGCGTTACGGTCTTGTTAGTGAACGTAAAAATCAATTACATGAGGTTATTCGCTTATCCGGTCAAAATATAATAATTAAAGATACCGATCATCCTTTAATAATTAAAGTTGCTTCCATACAATCCGTTCGTATGCAAACATATTTTATTGATAACGAAATTTATTTTCAAAGAAAGTTTTTGCTTTGTGATAAGAACGGTAATTTTTACTCCGATAACGATGAAAGAGCAATTTTTTATGCCAAAGGAGTTTTAGAAACAGTTAAAAATTTAGGATGGAGTCCCGATATTATTCATTGTAATGGATGGATTTCTAATTTAATACCACTCTATATTAAAACGGTATATATGGATAATCCTATTTTTGCCAATACAAAAGTTATTTATTCGGTGTATAACGATGCCTTTAAACGTAAGTTAAACCGTTCTTTTACCAGTAAATTAAAATCTACGGCTGTCCCTAACAAAGATGCTGCTAAATATAAACAAGCTACTTACGAAAGCACTACTAAATTAGCTATTGATTATTCCGATGCTGTCGTGTTAGGACAAGAAGATGTTGATGAATCTATAAAATTATATATTTCCGAATCGGATAAAATCAATTTTCTACATCCGCAAGATAATTTCGGTTCGGATTATATCTCACTTTATGAACGAGTTTTAGAATAATTACCTTGTTTATTTAACCCAAAATATGAATATTAAATTTTTTTTATTGGTTTGTATATCTGTTTGTTGCTTAACTGCTTGTAAAGAAGAGGATGATATTGTCGGAAAAAATATTCAACCGGATAGTGACAATCTTATGCTTCATTTTGTCGATACTGCGACTTTATATGCTTTTTCATTAAAAGACGATTCTATTAAAACCGATGAAATGAATATGAACTTGTTAGGTTATATCTCCGACCCGATTTTCGGTAAAACTAAAGCCGATATATACTCCCAATTTCGCTTGTCTGATAACTCATTAGATTTTGGTGATGGAGCTCAGATAGATTCTATTGTACTGACCTTATCGTATGATGGTTTTTTTGGTGATACTCTCAAACCATTTATAATTAAAGTTTTTGAATTGGATGAAGGCTTAGATATTGATAAAACCTATTATAGTTCCTCTACTTTGGCATATAAATCTTCTAACCTTACCGATGCCGGAACGTATTATTGTAATCCTCGACCAAAAACTATAGATGAATCTGATTCCGGTCAAACAACACCTGTTTTACGAATTCCTTTAAAAAAATCGTTTGGAACGTCAAAGTTTATTGATAAATCGGGATCCACTGAATTAACGAATAACGATAATTTCTTGGCATATTTTAAAGGATTATTAATCCAAGCAGAGGCCGTTAATGAGGCAGGTTCTATTATTTATGTAGATATGTTGGATGCAGCTTCTTGCTTGACGGTTTATTATCGCAATAACCAGAAAACAAACTTAAAATATTCGTTTGTAGTTAATGAATTGGCTGAACGTTTTACATCCCTAAATCATTATAATTATACGGATGCAAATACATCCCTAAAAAAACAACTAATTGATAAAGATTATACCGAAATAGAAGAAAAACTTTTTGTTCAGGCTTCAGGCGGTGTACAAACACTCATACATTTTCCTTTCTTGAAATCCATGTTTGAAGGCAAAAAGGTTATTATTACCAAAGCCGAATTAGTTATTACTCGTTTAGGAGATGATTATACTTGTTTTTATCAGCCACCGGCTTTAGACCTTTATTACAAAAAAGATGAATCTGCTTCCACTTCGTATTATTTGCCCGATTATTCGATTGGAACCGATTATTTTGGTGGCACATACAATACTATCGGCAATGAATATAGGTTTCGTATAACACAATATATTCAACGATTGGTTTTGGGAAGTGTTGAAAATTATCCTTTACATCTCGTTGTAAAAGGTGCTTCAACCAAAGCAAACAGAATGATGTTCTATGGAACAAATCCTGCAAGTTATGATAATCGTCTACGTTTAGAAATAACGTACTCTTTAATTAATAAATAAAAAATAAATCACTATCGCTTATGTGTGGAATAGTTGCTTACGTCGGAAATAAACATGCGTATCCTATTCTGATGAAAGGATTGCATCGCTTAGAATATAGAGGATACGATAGCGCCGGACTTGCTCTTTTGCAAGATGAAGTCAGAATTCTGAAAACAAAAGGGAAAGTTAGTCAGTTAGAAGAATTTTGTGAAACAAAAGATGTTTCGGGAACCGTCGGTATTGCTCATACACGTTGGGCAACTCATGGTGAACCGAACGATCAAAATGCACATCCCCATCTCTCTAATGATAAAAAAATGGCATTGATTCATAATGGAATCATTGAAAATTATCAAGTACTCAAATCCGAATTATTACGAAGAGGATATATTTTTGAAAGCAATACCGATACCGAAGTGTTGATTCATTTGATTGAAGATATAAAGAAGAAACACGATAATATGCAACTTTCCGAAGCCATACGCCTTGCATTAACACAAGTAGTTGGCACGTATGGTATTGTTGTCGTTTCCATTGATGATCCCGAAACCTTGATTGCCGCCAAAAAAGGAAGCCCTTTGATTATCGGCATCGGAGAAGACGAGTTTTATGCTGCTTCCGACGGTTCTGCCATTGTGGAATATACCAAAAAAGTGGTCTATCTAAAAGATGGCGAAATGGCTATTCTTCGCAAAGGGAAAGAACTCTGTTTAAAAACTATCGAAGACAGAGCCATTACTCCTTATGTTCAAGAATTGGAAATTAACCTCAATCAACTTGAAAAAGACGGTTTTGAACATTACATGCTAAAAGAAATTTACGAACAGCCCAACTCCATCGCCGATAGCATGCGAGGTAGGTTGAATGTTAAAAAAGAAGTTGTTTCTTTAGGTGGAATTGTTGAATACGAAGAAACCATTCTTCAAGCTCGTCGCATAATCATTGTGGCATGCGGCACTTCATATCATGCCGGATTATTGGCAGAATATATGTTCGAAGAATTGGTGCGAATTCCCGTTGAAGTGGAATATGCTTCCGAGTTTATTTACAGAAATCCAATTATTTACGAAGACGATGTCGTTATTGCTATTTCCCAATCGGGCGAAACCGCCGATACCTTAGCAGCAGTAGAACTTGCTAAAGAAAAAGGTGCTACGGTTTTGGGTATCTGTAATGTAGTCGGCTCTTCCATTGCTCGTGCCACCCATGCCGGTTCGTTTACCCATGCCGGTCCCGAAATCGGAGTCGCTTCGACCAAAGCATTTACCGCTCAATTTACCGTTCTTACCTTGATGGCACTTTGTCTCGCCCGTAGAAAAGGTAAAATTTCCAGAACGAAGTATTATGAAATAATTGCCGAATTGGAAAAAATTCCCGAAAAAGTAAAACATACACTGAATACGGATGCACTGACAAAAGAAGTGGCTCATTATATAAAAGATTGTAGAAATGCTCTTTATCTCGGTCGAAAATACAATTTTCCTATTGCACTCGAAGGGGCTTTGAAACTGAAAGAAATTTCTTATATTCATGCCGAAGGTTATCCGGCTGCTGAAATGAAACACGGACCTATTGCTTTAATTGACGAAGAAATGCCTGTAATTGTTGTGGCTACCAATAGGGGAACCTATCAAAAAGTTATTAGTAATATCGAAGAGGTAAAGTCAAGAAAAGGCAAAATTATTTCTATTGTTACCGAAGGCGATGAAGAAGTAAAAAGAATCTCCGATTATATCATTGAAATTCCCGATACACTCGAAATGTTTATCCCTTTCTTAGCTATTATTCCTTTGCAATTACTTGCATATCACGTAGCTGTATTAAGAGGTTGCAACGTTGATCAACCGCGGAATTTAGCTAAATCCGTAACCGTTGAATAAGTCTTTTTACATCTTTCAATTGTTCGGTTTGACAATTATGGATACATTGAAAATTTATTAAAAGATGAAAAAATTTAAGCTCATTCTTTTCTTAGGTATGGTAAGTATTTTGTTGACTGCCTGCCATTCTAAAAAAACTTTCTCCGATAAAGAATACCTTTCCTTTATTGAAAATGTGTTAAAAGGAATCTATGATGGACAAGGTAATTTATTGAACGAATCTATTGATTATGATGTTTTTATAGATAGAATTCAAGGAGAAGAAGCTATTTTTAAGGAGAATAAACTCCTGCCTTTTTTGCAAACTAATTTTAAACCCGGAACCACTATGGCAGGTTATTCTAAAGATGGTGCCGATATCCGATTTATTCGTTTCTATCGTAAAAACGATACGGCTCACGCTATTTTCAGAACCTATTACAACGGAGGCATTTCGGTAGAAGATTGGGAATTTGGAGAAAAAGACGGAAAAATCATGATTAACGATGCTTTCTCAATAGTTTCGGGTATTTATTGGTCAGATGATTGGCGTATGAAAGCCTGCAACGAAATGAATGTTGTAAACGACAATACGATACTCATTAATCAATTGATGGAAATCAATACTATGATTTCTCAAAATGCGTATTCCGAAGCCGACAGTGCTTATTTTTGGATAGAACAAGCTTGCAAAAAAAACTTGTACGGACGAACCATGCAACTCAATTTAGCCAGCTTGCATAAAGAATATGAAGATGTTAATATATTAACAAAAGATTTTCTTAGCGTTTTTCCGCATCAAAAAAACAGTACCGAATTTTATTTATTGCAAAGTGCTATTAAACATGGTTTAGTAGATAAAGCAATCAAACATGCCGATTATTTAAATAGTAAACTCGGAAATGACCCTATTTATTTTGTGTATCAATCGTGGGCATATCAACATGCCGGCATGAACGATAAAACGCTTCAATGTTTAGACAGTGCTATTCATTATATGCCTCAGGTTTACGACTTTTATCACAATAAATTGGATGTTTATTATCAAGGAGAAAACTATCCTGATTTTGTAAAGCAATTGTATGTTATTGACAGTCTTTTTTCTCCTACCGATGAGGATATTCCTTTTTTTGAAAAAAACTTCCCAAAGGTAGCCGAAACAAAAGAATTTAAAAACTGGAAAGAAAATCGTTCGAAACCCATTGTAAATTATTAATCCGATGGCTGTCATTCTTTGCATGGAAACCTCAACGGAAATGTGTTCGGTAGCGGTATCGAATGGGAATCAATTGCTTGCAATGAAAGAAAATGCAAATGGAAATTCACATGCTGAAAATTTAATGCCGTTTATTGATCATGTATTGAACGAAGCAAACCTAACAATTCGTCAAATAGATGCCGTGTGTTTTAGCGAAGGTCCCGGTTCTTATACAGGCTTACGAATTGGACTATCAACGGCTAAGGGTTTGTGTTATGCTCTTGAAAAACCGCTCATTGCACTAAGTACCTTACAAAGTATGGCATGGGGTGCACGAGCCTTGTTCCCCGATAAATCGGTGTATTGTCCCCTCATTGATGCTCGTCGGATGGAAGTGTATTGTGCGGTGTATGATGCTAATTTGCAGCTTGTTGATACTATTCAGAATAAAATAATTGATGCCGATTCTTTCAAGAATTTAATTGAAAAAGAATCCATTGTTTTTTGCGGAAACGGTGTTGAAAAATGCAAGCATGTTATTATACCAAATCCAAATATTATGTATGCTACTTCTACAAACTCGGCAGCCTTTATGATAGAGCTTGCATATACTAAGTTTCTTAATCAAGAGTTTGCCGATCTTGCTTATTTTGAACCGTTTTATTTAAAAGAATATATTGCCGGTAAACCGCATGTAAAAGGACTGTAATCCATGAAAGAAGAAAAAAAGAAACTACGAATTCTCAGTTTTACCGATTTTACTCCTTATGGGGATGCTGCAGTAGCTCATGCGTTGGCATTGTGTATGATTTTTCATGCCGAATTGTGTATCTTACCCCTACACAAAGAACAAAAATCATATAGCAATGTTTTTAAAAATGTGCTCGATACAGCGGCTCAACAAGGTATAATCGTTACACAATATCCTCAATGTCCGAGTTTACACAAAGAAATTTATCATTTTATGGAAGAGAATAATGCCATGATGATGGTAATTTCGGTGGCAAACAGCAAACACACTACCTTTTTTACTCGCCGAAAAGCCTTATCGTTTATCAAAAAATCAAGGGTACCGGTTTTGGCTGTCGGCAAAACATTGCCAATTTCACATGCCTATCAACACGTTATTTTACCCTTGGATTCTTCGGTTTATTCCAAAGAAAAATCGTTGTGGGCATCGTATTTCAGTCGCTTTTACAATGCTCAGGTACATGTTTTGTATAAAAAGTATAAAGACCAATTTTTAAGATATAAACTACAGGAAAATGTTGGTTTTACCGAAAAACTCTATGCCAACCTCGAAGTGCTTTTTCAAAAACATCAAGTCGAAGATATGAACGAAGATATTGATTCCTACGCTTTTACTTTTGCCGAAAGTGTAAATGGAACCCTTGTTTTAAGCATGATGACCAAATATCCCAGCCTGTTTGACCTTTTACTCGGTACTAAAGAACAACGTACCATTCATTATGTGGACAAAATTCCCTATCTCTATATCAATCAACGCGATGATTTGTATGTGTTGTGTACATAGGAAGGTTTTACCTTACCACTTGCACCTTTCTTGTAACCATTCCTTGCTCGGTATTGATTTTTACAACATACATTCCTGCCGGTAAATCATGAATATTAATAGTTGTTTGCGTGGAATTTATGGAAATCTGTTTCACTTTTTGACCCATCATAGTGTATAAAAAGACATCTTGTATCATGTTCACTTGGTTATCAATAGTTATTTGGGTGGAAGAGGGGTTAGGGAAAATGGAAATATCACTAAGCTGCTGTATTTCTTTAATGACTGATTTAGAACAAGTAAAAGGAGTATTTGCTTCATTATTGGTATATCCTAAGCCCAATTGTCCTACATAGTTAGCTCCGGCAACACACATTATTGAGCTGTCGGTTTTTATAGCAATACTGTGCATGCCGTAAATATATTGTCCGGAGATAATTCCTTTGGCGGCACGTATCGTTTTCCATTCGGTTTGATGGTCTATTTGTGTAGGTATTTGTATAAAATCGTTGGTTTCTTCAATACCTAATTGACCATACATATTATTTCCCCAACCGAATAATTCTCCGTTTTTATTAATGGCAAACGTATAAATGGAACCGGCTTCAATAGAGTTCCAATTGGAATCTTGAGTAATTTGAGTAAATTCATCGGTAAAAATAATGGAAGAATCGCCTAATTCGTAATTTGAGTTATCGCCATACGCCCAAATAGTTCCATTTTCAGTAAGGGCGAAGATAGCTTCAAAACCGGCAGAAACCATCTTCCAATTATGGGTGCTGTTTACACAAAAAGGGGTTGAAATATTATCGTAAACATATCCTGAAGTGTCTAATGTTATATAATATCCCCATTGCCACAACGATTTATCTTGTTTTAATCCAAGTACAAACAATCCACCACAAGATACACATTGCCAATCGTTATCGCTTCCTACACGAGTAGGAGTGCTTTTTTGTTCCAAATCGCCCACCCCCAATTGTGCATTTCCATTATATCCCCAAGCCCACAACGAACCGTCTTTTTTAATGGCGTAAGAACTAACGTATCCGGCTTCGATAAATACCCAATCAGTATCGGTGCCTATTTGTACAAATTCCTCATATTGAGCTTCTTCTCCTGCTCCAACTTGTCCATTTCCATTTAATCCGCTTCCCCATAAACTACCATCGTTTTTTATTGCCAACGAATGACAAGAGCCCGCAGCTATTTCTTTCCAGTCTATATCTTCGTTGAGTTGAGTGGGTGTTGTTAAGGTTTGATAGGTGGATGACATGCCCAATTGACCATTTGCGTTAAAGCCCCAACCCCAAAGCGTTCCATCCGATTTGATGGCTATGGTGAATTCACTTCCGGTTTTAATTTTTGTCCATGTTTGTGAAAAACCCACAAAAACCGATAAACTGCTTACAAATAAAATAATATATTTTTTCATTTTTTATTGAATTTTAAATGTTTTAGTCCAAAATTTTATGATATAATCAATATGTATTCGATCCATTCTTTCTTTATAATTGTTAGCAATGACCATATTATTTGATTTCCAATACATAGGGATAATACCAAAATCATATCCTATTGAAATCATATACCAATCATCTTCGAACTTCACCATCGGACCTATCATAAATTGCATTGTGGACATAGAAAATGATGTGGAATTATTTACGGTATTATTTAAAAAATCAATACTTCCTTTCTGAATATAAGCATCAAGATTTATGAGATGATATGAAATATTCCCTCCTAACGTTAGATAATCTTCGTTTTTCAAATCAAAATAATAGCCTATTCCCAAATTCGATTGCATGCTTGATGTTTTTATATTTTTACTTAACATTGCGCCGACTCCTAAATCAAGATTAATATCTATATGATTTACTCTCATGTCAATTCCAATAGCAGTTTGTGCTGTAAAAGGAATTAACTTGCCAACTCCTGTATTTTCTAACGTTTCGTTTATTTTAAAGTTTGTATAGTACGATGTTGACAATAAATTATAATATGAAAAATAAAATTCATTGTTATTCTGAGAAAACCCGGAAAAAATCCCAATGTTTAGTAATAATAATAGTTTAAAAAGTTTCATGGTATTTTTTATTTATTGTTAGAGAATAATGATTTATAGGTTGTGTGTGTTTTGATTAGAATTGTATTTATTTTTATTTCATTATTATTTTTATTTTATCACTCCAGCCTTCTTTCACATCTAAATTGATATAAAAGGCATAAGCGTTTAAACCATTATTTTCGATACAATCTTTAGTTGTTACTTCTTTAGGTTTTGAAATACCGAAAAATATGGTTGCTATCGGTATGCAACTGGTTAATAATAAAATAAATATGAAATTTATAAAAAAAAATTTCACAAAATTAAAAATTTAAACAGTTTTACGATGCAAAAGTAAACATTTTTAATTTAAAATCATTATTTTTGATATAATTTTTTTTAAATGGTTAGTGATTCTTCGCTTATCTTCGTTCCGCTCAGAATGACAATTAGTTATTGTTTTAGGAGGAGAGGGGTGTCCAGCAAAACCGCACCCCTTCCTCTCTTCATATCTACAGTGTAAAATACTGTCATTCTCAGTAAAGCGAAGAATCTCCAACTTAAAGTCGTTTTAAATTTCTTTCTTCTATATATGAAAAGATGTTAAATATAAGTTGAAAGATGTTTACCCTTTTTTCGTACATATTTTGTCTTCTTCCGAAAAATGATTTTAAGGTAAAGCAAAATTATGTACTTTTGCATATCACTAAAAAGAAGATTAAGAGTTATGAATGCTAACGAAATACGTAAGACATTTTTAGATTTTTTTGAAAGTAAACAGCATCGGATAGTTGCTTCCGATTCGATTGTGGTAAAAAACGATCCTACCCTAATGTTCACCAATGCGGGCATGAATCAATTTAAGGATGTGTTTTTAGGGCATGTCGCTCCGACTCATTCTCGTGTTGCCAACAGTCAGAAATGTTTACGAGTTTCGGGCAAACATAACGATTTGGAAGAAGTGGGTCGCGATACCTATCATCATACTATGTTTGAAATGTTGGGAAACTGGTCGTTTGCCGATTATTTCAAAAAGGAAGCCATCACTTGGGCGTGGGAATTGCTGACTGATGTTTTACATATTCCACCACAAAATCTGTATGTTACAGTTTTTGGTGGCGATGAGAAAGACGGTACCGAAAAAGACATGGAAGCCTACGATTTGTGGAAAGCGATTGTCCCCGAAGAACGTAT
>CAYZQG010000029.1:0-14472 GCA_964480685.1 uncultured Lentimicrobiaceae bacterium | reverse complement strand
ATTAATCGTGAAATGAATACCGTAAAAAGTGTTCCTGCCAACATCATTCCGAAACTTACTACCCAATGAAAAGGCAAATACCTACTTATTATATTACAAACAATTACACCCATTATAAAGACAAGTAATTTTATAATAAAGACTCTTTCGACCTGAAAATGAAAGATTTTAATTACCAAATAAATTTCAATACTAATTATAAATGTTTGTGTAACCAGACTTGCAATTGCCGAACCTTTTGCTCCGTAAGATGGAATAAGTATCAGATTTAAGAGCAAATTTATACTTACAGCACATATTGCTATTATATTTAATTGTTTTAAATTGCCGTTTGCGGTTAATAAAGAACCGAAAACGTATGTAAGAACCAATGGGAAAATACTCAACATCAATATTTTATAAACAGATGATGAGGCTTCGATATGATTTACGTATAATAAATTCATCAACTCATGGCTATAAAAGAACGAAGCAACGGCAACAATTACTCCATAAACAAATAAAAGTATAAAAGAAGTTCGAACGATTTCGTTTACTTTTTGTTTATTAGCTATCATATTTGAAAACAATGGCATACAAATAACCGACATTAAATAAGCGACAATAATTCCCGCATCTAACAAACGAAAAGCGGAAGCATAAATACCGGCTTGCTCAGCTCCGGTTTGGGAAGGTAATATACGTTCCATCAACACTGTATCCATTCGATTATGAAAACTTGTAAATAAATGTAGGATAGCAAAGGGAAAACTTTGTTTAAAAATTACTTTAAAAAAAGCAACATCAATAAAAGGTTTATGAAAAGTTGATTTGCGAATAACAATAATCAATGCTAATAAACAGGTTATTACATAAGCAAAGGTTTGAATATAAATAAACCAAATAATTTGAAACGGTTTATCGGTAACATGCCCCCACAAAAGAATGCTGCAAAAAATTATCATAATTACTCTATCAATGACCGACAAAAGACTATCGGTTTTAAACATTAACAATCCTGATATATTGGATCGTAAATAAAGAATAAATAATGATAAAAATTGGTTGAAGAGCAATGGAATAAGCATTTCAAGCTGCATTCTATCGTAGCCGATGAAAAAGCCAATCATCAGCATAAAGAAAAAATACAAAGCAAATAAAAGTATTTTCATGGAAAATATACGGGAGAAACTTTCTTTTAAAAAATCATTGTGTTGGGCAACACTCCGATTATTAAAATTGGTTATTCCCATATCCAATATAATATTAAAAAGAAACGTAAAATTAAACAAGGCAAAATACACCCCGTAGGTTTGTGCATCTACCATATTCTGCACCGTACGATCAATACCGAAAATCCAAAAAGGCTTAATCAACAAATTAAGCCCGATGAGAATCATAATATTGATTATAAACTTCTTTCTCATATTAATGCTAAAATCATTAATGAAACGTAGAAAAAATTAAAATATGATTTTTACTTAAAAAAAAAAGAGATTGATTGAATCAATCTCTTTTATGGACTATTCTAATAAATATTATTGTTTTTCAAAAGTATAAACCATGACTTCTGTTGAATTATCATCGAATGTCAAGGTGAAAGTAGCACTATTTACTTGATAACCAGCCTCTATTTTTTCAAATGTACCTGTACCTGTTAGAGTAGCAGATGTACCATCCTCAAACGATAAATTAGTTGATGCAAAAGTTAAAATTTTTCCACTACATGTTGCTTCTAAATTACCTTCAATTATACCACCCACTAAAATTTTATTATATACCGTTGAAGATTGTGTAATTTCAGATTCATAAATTTCTTCATCTCCGGTTACAGTATATTCATAACTTCCAATTACTTTATCGGTTTTGATTTTAACAACAGCATCTTCTGTAACATCACCAGCGGTAAAAGTTGCATTATGTTCACCTGCTTCATCATAATTAATACCGGTTACGGTAACTTCGTCTCCGTTAGATGCTACTACATTCGCTAGGACGTCAGCATCGGAAGCGCCTAAATCAACAATAATATCTTCTGTTCCTGTAATAACAACTTCAGGAGTACATCCGGTCATAAAAAGACCTAACAAAGCCACTAGGGCTAAAGATAAAATACTTTTTTTCATTTTCTTAAATTTAAATTATTAAATTATGTTAATTATTTTTTTGCAAAAGTATATTTTTTTTACCATATAAAAGCCGATTTTAGAAGATTTTTTTACATTAAAAATGAGCATTTTACAAAATAAAGCATGTGATCCGCAATAATAATCGGAAATATTTTGTATCTATGCCGTTAATCGTATTATAGTTTCAATAATAAAGAACGAAGTGTTTTAGGAAAAAATTCATATTCCAAACGATGTACTTTTTCGGCAATAATCTCAGGTGAGTCTTCGGGTAAAAGCTTACATTTGATTTGAAAAATTAAATCACCGGTATCATATTCTTTAGTAACATAATGAATTGAAATTCCCGATTCGGATTCTTTATTTTCAGCCACCGCTTTATGGACATTCATACCATACATTCCTTTACCTCCATATTTGGGTAAAAGAGCCGGATGGATATTAATGATTTTATGTGGAAATGCATTAATAATATTTTCGGGTATTAACCATAAAAATCCGGCTAAGACTATTAAATCGGGATTGATTTCTTTTAAAGCATCAACGATTTCTTCGGTTTGATAAAACAAATCTTTTGAAATTACCCATGAAGGAATTTGCAAATTTTTAGCCCTTTCCAATACAAAAGCATCCGCTTTATTGGAGATTAGCAACGCTATTTTTGCCAATGAATCATTGGCAAAATAATCAGCAATGTTTTGAAAATTGGATCCGTTTCCAGATGCAAAAATAACTATTTTTTTCATATACAATCGTTTAATTGTTCCCGTTAGCCAAAAAATACAAAGAAATGGATAAAGGAAACATATAAATTATAAAATCAAAAGCCAATATACTTCCGCTATATTTTGTAACTAAAAAATAAACGGAGATTAAAAAAACAATAATGGCAGCAATTATTGTTAAAGTAGCATTTTTTTGAAACCCTCCAATAAACAACAATATGCCAAATAAACAATACAAAAATGCTAAGAGAATAAAGACACTTAAATGTTGGAAATCAATGGTTTTTGCTATTGGCAAAAACAATGCAATCATAAACAATAAAACACTAATTCTCAAGCACCAATGGGCAATTAACGCAAACGATTTAACCGGTTTCATATATATTATTTTTTTTCTTTAAGTATCATTACACAGCTTGAATATTCATCAAAAAAATAGAGTTTTGTTTTTTTAATTTTCCAAAATTTCACTTCTTTAAGTGTTGCAAAAAGACTTTGTTCTCTTAGGTTTGAAAGTTCGGAACAAAACATTTTAGTTCCTCCCAAATTCTTAAATATCAGTTTATTTTTTCGCAATTCGTATTCGCCCATTAAGCGGTTGCAGGAAGTATTACCATTTACTTTTCCATTTTCTAATTTAAGAATTGGCAACGATACACTATCGTTTTGTAAGCATAGTCCTTTCATTTCAAGAACTTCCCATGTTTTTAAAAGCAATTTTTTTTGAGCAGGAGAAACTATAACCCCCCATAAAAGAAAAACTAATAACAAATGTCGCATAAACTCCTTATTTCTGAATAACAAAACGATGAATCATTTTTTTTATTTTACAAAAAACTAAAATTAAATATTTGTAAATCAACAAACTATTTTCCAATACAAAATTGAGCACTAAAATTAATCGGTTTTGTTGTTTTTATATTAAAAATATATTTATTTTTGCAAAAAAAAAATTTAATAATTAACTATTTATAAAATAACATTGAGATGAAAAAAAGAATTTTCGCATTTGCCATGTTGGCTTTTTTATTTACATTTATTAGTTGTACAAAACCTGAACCGGAACCCGAAAAAGTTACCCTTACATTTTCCGGAGACATTATCCTTGACTTAGGCTCAACCGATGCCGATGTACTTGAATTTGTTACTGCTTCCGATGGCTCTGCCGTTACTGTAACAGGAATAGACTATGATAAACCGGGGGAACAAACCGCTACGTTTAAAACAGGTGATGTTACTGAAAATAAATCGGTTAAAATTAACTCTGCAGGTATGGCGGGAAGATATTATATTTCCGTATTTGCATCAAATGGAAGTGAATGTACCACCGGAGAAGGATGGGTAATGAAGATTTTAGAAGGAGATGAATATAATCAAATTAAAATTTCTTCAACGATTGAAACCGGAGATCAAACAATATTTACAGATACCGAATATCTAATTGTTACTTTCAATGGAAAAGATGAACCAACCATTGAAAATTATGAAGGAGGACTCATGTTTATGACTACCCCTGCATCCGCTGAATGGACTTTTTCTGAAATCACGTATGGATTAAACGATAAAGGAAAATATGCTTTAAATGGATTTAGAATGGATGGATATAAAGCCGGATATGAAGATTTTTATTATACGGTTGAATTTGAAAAGAAATAATTCATTATTTTAACAATAAAAAAGTCCACATTCATTGTGGACTTTTTTTTATTAATAATTGTTTTACCATTAACTCATTCCGTTAGTTTCCACTTCGGGAGCGATTTTCTTAATTAAACCCTGTAAAACGGTTCCGGGACCAAACTCGGTAAACGAAGTTGCACCATCGGCAAGCATGTTTCTTACGCTTTGTGTCCACAAAACGGGAGCCGTTAATTGAGCCGTTAAATTTTGTTTTATCAAGCTAATATCGCTGCTTGGTTTAGCAGTAAAATTTTGATAAACAGGGCAAATCGGTTTTTCGAAGTGTGTTTTTTCAATAGCTTCGGCTAATTCCAACCGAGCCGGTTCCATAAACGGAGAATGAAAAGCACCGCTAACTTTGAGCGGTAACACTCTTTTGGCTCCTTTAGCCATTAATAGTTCACTGCATAATTCTATCCCTTTGGGAGATCCCGACAAAGCAATTTGTCCGGGACAATTAAAATTGGCAGCAATAACAATCTCATTGGCAATAGATTTACATATTTCAACCACAGTTTCATCATCCAAACCCAAGACAACCGCCATTGTAGATTCGGCTTTTTCACAGGCTTTTTGCATTGCCATAGCACGTTTTGAAACTAATAATAAACCATCTTCAAACGACAAACATTTATTAACTACCAAAGCCGAAAATTCACCCAAAGAATGTCCGGCAACCATATCAGGTTTTATTTCATTACCAAGTGTTTGTGCCAAAATAACCGAATGTAAAAAAATGGCAGGTTGCGTTACTTTTGTTTGTTTTAATTCCTCTTCCGTACCGGAAAACATAGTATCGGTAATTCTGAAACCCAATAAATTGTTGGCTTTTTCGAACAAATCGTGTGCAATTTGATTGTCAGTGTATAATTGTTTGCCCATTCCAATAAATTGTGCCCCTTGACCGGGAAAAACGAATACTTTCATACGTTAAAAATTTTATTAAAATTATGTAAATTATTATAAATGAATAGCTTCTCCATACGCTGCTTCTACCGCTTCTTTCACGGCTTCCGACATGGTCGGATGTGGATGAATGGAGGATAAAAGTTGGTGTGCCGTCATGCCGGCTTTACGTGCAACGACTGCTTCGGCAATCATTTCGGTAACATTATCGCCTACCATGTGACATCCCAACAATATATTTGTTTTGGCATCGAAAATTACTTTTATCATGCCATCACGATTACCGGCTGCCGTTGCTTTTCCGGAGGCAGTAAATGGAAATTTGCCTACTTTAATTTCAAAGCCTTCGGCAAGTGCTTTGCTTTCGGTCATTCCTACCGAAGCTACTTCGGGAGTTGTATAGGTACATCCCGGAATATTATTATAATCAACAATATCAGGATTTTTACCGGCAATTTTTTCAATACAAACTATTGCTTCTTGTGAAGCAACATGTGCTAATGCCGGACCGTGAACGATATCACCAATGGCATAAACACCTTCGATATTGGTACGATAATAATCATCCACAACTACTTTGCCATACTCGACTTTAACGCCAACTTCTTCCAAACCAATATTTTCTACGTTAGTTTGAATGCCAACTGCCGATAATACAATTTCAGCCTCTATTGCCACCATGTTTCCTTTTTTATCTTTTACACTCACATGACAAATTTCAGCGTCAACGCATACTTTTTCAACCGATGCTTCGGTAATAACTTTCATGCCCTGTTTGCGAAAAGCACGCTCAACTTGTTTCGATATTTCTTCATCTTCAACAGGCAACACATTGGGCAATAACTCTATCAATGTGGTTTTTACACCCAAGCTATTATAGAAAAATGCAAATTCACTTCCAATAGCTCCCGAACCAACCACCACCATTGATTCAGGTAATTTGGGTAAGGTTAAGGCTTCGCGGTATCCAATAATATGTTTTCCATCTTGCGGCAAATTGGGTAAAATACGCGATTTTGCTCCGGTTGCCAACACAATATGCATGGCTTCGTAAATGGTTTCTTTTCCATCTTTATGGTATACCGACACTTTTTTATCTTTCATTAATGTGCCATTTCCTTCCAAAACATCAATATTATTCTTTTTCATTAAATATTGAATTCCTTTACTCATCGATTCGGCAACGCCACGGCTGCGTTTGATCATGGCTTCGAAATCGGGGTTCACTTCTCCTTCGATTTTTACACCATAATTTTCGCTGTGTTTGGTATAAGTATATACCTGAGCTGATTTCATTAAGGCTTTTGTGGGAATACAACCCCAATTTAAACAAATACCGCCCAATTCGGAGCGTTCCACTACAGCAGTTTTAAGTCCTAATTGAGAGGCACGTATAGCGGCTACATACCCTCCGGGACCACTTCCTATAACTATTAAATCGTATATTAACATATCTCTGAAATTTTTAGCAAAAGTAGAAAATTTTTGAATAAAAATTCTTGTCTTTTAAAAAATCTTATTGACAAGATTCCTTAATTTTATTAATGGTTTGATATGAAATGATATACTAAACTCTTTCTTTTAAATTTATATAAGAATATATACCGTTTCTTCTTGTATTTTATCCAATATTAGCGTATTTTTGCAGGTAAAATAAACACTGTACTTATTTTATGACTGAAAAATTAAATTTAGTTTCCGATTTAGCTTTAATATTAATTTCAGCAGGAATTATTACTCTTGTTTTCAAATGGTTAAAACAGCCATTGGTTTTAGGTTATATTGTTGCCGGTTTTTTAATCGGTCCACATTTTCATTTTTTCCCAACGGTTGTTGAAACGACAAATGTGAAAGAATGGTCGGAAATCGGGATAATTTTTCTACTTTTTGCTTTAGGATTGGATTTTAGTTTTAAAAAATTGTTTCACATCGGTAGTACTGCATTTATTACAGCCGGTATTGAAATAATATCCATGTTTTGCATCGGTTTTGTAACCGGATTTTTCTTTCATTGGACTACGATGGAAAGCGTGTTTTTGGGAGGAATGTTAGCAATGTCTTCTACTACCATTGTGATCAAAGCCTTCGACGATATGGGATTGAAAAATAAAAAGTTTACCGATATTGTGTTGGTAGTGTTAATTATACAGGATTTATTTGCCGTTTTATTAATGGTATTACTTTCAACCATAGCAGTTCAACAGCATTTTTCCGGAGGAGAATTATTACAAAGTTTGTTAAAATTAGGATTTTTTCTCATTCTTTGTTTTTTGATAGGCATTTACGTATTCCCCACTTTTTTTCGTCGTTTTACACGCATCATGAACGATGAAACCTTATTAATTATATCTATCGGTTTATGTTTTGGTATGGTAAGTTTAGCTACTTATGTAGGATTTTCATCCGCATTAGGAGCTTTTATTATGGGCTCTATATTATCTGAAACAATTGAAAGTAAGCATATTGAAAAAATAACAAAAGGCATAAAGGATTTATTTGGAGCCATTTTCTTTGTCTCGGTAGGCATGATGGTTGATCCACACATTTTACAAGAATATTGGGGTGTAATATTAATTTTATCGTTTATCACCATTTTTATCAAAGGAATTGTCTCTTCGTTTGGGGTCGTAATTGCCGGACAACCTTTAAAAACCGCCATGCAATCCGGTTTTAGTTTAGCTCAAATCGGTGAATTTGCTTTCATTATTGCTTCACTTGGATTCAGTTTAGGAGTAATGCGCGGTTTTATTTATCCGGTAATCGTTGCCGTTTCGGTTATAACAACGTTCACCACACCCTATTGTATTCGATTTTCAGAACCCTTATATCATTGGCTTTTACCGAAATTGCCGTCATCGTTTACATCTTGGATTGAAAAATACACCATAAAATCAAGCGTGATTGATAGTGAAAGTGATTGGAAAAAGATTTTAAAAAAATACAGTACTCGAATCATTATTTACAGTGTTATTCTTACAACCATTTTAATTTGTAGTTTTAATTATCTATACCCTTTTATAAATCAGAAATTAAACTATTTATCACAAAGCATTATCAGCATTATCAATGCCGGAACTACCTTGCTGTTAATGTCACCGTTTTTACGTGGATTATTAACCAATAAAAAAGAAACAATCGCTATTTTCTCTCGATTGTGGAATGAAAACAAATACAATCGCGGTGCTTTGGTTGCTATAATTTTGTTACGTGTTTTCATCGTCATGTTTTTTGTTACCTCAGTTTTATTCAAAAACTTTAAATTTACCTATTGGGTTGGACTTATTTTTGCTTTCGGAATTGTTCTTTTCATTTTTATTTCAAGAAATGCTCTGCGAAGAAGCATCTTTATTGAAAAACATTTTATTAGCAATTTAAATGAAAAAGAAGAACTCGAACAACAAAGAAAACCATTGAAAACGAGCGTAAAAAACCAACTTTCTCAACATGATATACATGTTGAAAGTATAACTATTCCGGCAAATTCCCCTTTTGCAGGCAAACTACTTTCCGAAATTGAAATGCGTAAGCATTACGGCATTAATATTGTAAAAATTAAACGAGGCGAGGAAATCATCAACCTACCCTCCGGCAAAGATCGTATATTTCCATACGACCAATTATTGATTGTCGGTAATAATAATCAAATATTGTCCTTTAGAAAAGATATAGAAACTATGCAAAGCGATAAAACTGAAATAAAACAAGCAAAAATCGAACTTTCCTCTTTTATAATTACTTCCGATTCACACTTAATTCATCAGCGGATTTGTGATATCGGTATGCGAAACGCCGAATTAATGGTGGTTACCATCGAACGGGAAGGGAATGTAATGCTTAATCCAGACACAAATACCCGCTTTGAAGCCAACGATTTAGTGTGGGTTGTTGGAAATCAAGAGAATATTAAACATTTGATTAAAAAATAATTATTTACTTTTATACACTACATAAAATATGAGAAGTTTTGGAAGCGACAATCATTCGGGAATACATCCTGCTATTTTAAAAGCCATAGAAACAGCAAATAACGACCATTGTATTGCTTACGGCGATGACATTTGGACTCAAAAAGCTCAACAAAAAGTAAAAGAAATATTCGGAGAAAATGCCGAAGCATTTTTTGTTTTCAATGGAACGGGTGCCAATGTATTAGCTCTTCAAGCCTGTACAAAGCCGTTTAATAGCATTCTCGCTGCCGAGACGGCTCATATTGCGGTGGATGAATGCGGTGCCCCCGAATGTATGACACGCTCATCATTAAAAACTATAGCTACGCCAAACGGAAAGTTAACACCTTCGCTATTAGATCCCCATCTTACTAATTGGGGAGTTGAACATCACTCGCAACCTAAAGTCGTTTACATTTCTCAATGTACCGAATTAGGCACTGTTTACACAACGGAAGAAATCAAAACCTTAGCCGATTATATTCACTCATTGAATATGTATTTGCATGTTGACGGAGCACGCATTGCCAATGCTGCCACTTCACTCGACAAGAATTTCAAAGAAATAACTACCGATTGCGGCGTTGATATATTAAGTTTCGGAGGAACTAAAAACGGTATGATGATGGGAGAAGCCATTATTACTTTCAAAAACGAACTTGCTGAAAATATGAAATATATACGCAAACAATCGGCTCAATTGTATTCAAAAATGCGTTTTGTTTCGGCTCAATTTTTAGCTTATTTTGAAAATACTTTATGGCTAACAAATGCACAACATGCCAATCAAATGGCTCAACTATTACGTTCAAAAATAGCTTCCGTATCCAATTTTGAATTTACACAAACAACCGATGCTAATATTCTTCTTTTAAAAATACCACCTCAAATCACTAAACAATTACTTGAGAAACACTTTTTCTATATTTGGAACGAAGAAAAAAACGAAATACGATTGGTAACATCGTGGAATACGACCGAAAATGATATTAATCATTTTATCAACGACTTAAAAAATATTCTTTCAAAATAAGGAAAAACAATTACATAAGTACTAGTAATTAACAATTAGGTTCCTTTTTGTACCTAAAATTTTTATACCTTTGTAAACAATTTTGATTAAAACATAAAAACATGATACACATTACATTACCGGATGGATCGGTAAGAACTTATGAACAAAACATTACTTCGTATGAAGTAGCACTATCCATTAGCGAAGGTTTGGCACGGAATGTTCTAGCTGCCGTTGTCGACGATGAAGTTTGGGATCTTAATCGCCCGATAAGCAATGATGCAAAACTTACCTTATTAACTTGGAACGATAGAAAAGGAAAAGAAACATTTTGGCACACTTCAGCACACCTTATGGCTGAAGCCATTGAAATATTATATCCGGGTGTAAAATTCGGAATTGGTCCACATATCGAAACAGGATTTTATTACGATATTGATTTTATGGATTATAGCATTTCTTCCGATGATTTCAAGAAAATCGAAGATAAAATGGCGGAATTGGTAGCTCAAAAACAAGAAACCATTCGTTCAGAAGTAACTAAAAAAGAAGCTCTTGATTATTTTTCCAAAAAAGGTGATGAATATAAATTGGAATTAATTCACGATTTGGAAGACGGTACAATTACATTCTATAAAACGGGTGAATTTACCGATTTATGTCGCGGTCCTCACCTCACCGATGTTTCTCCGATTAAAGCTATCAAACTGTTAAGTTTAGCGGGCGCTTATTGGCGTGGTGATGAAAAGCGTAAACAATTAACCCGTATTTATGCCGTTACATTCCCTAAGAAAAAAGAATTGGATGAATATTTAGTTCTTTTAGAAGAAGCTAAAAAACGCGACCATCGTAAATTAGGCAGAGAACTCGAACTTTTTACTTTTTCACAGAAAGTAGGTGCCGGATTAGCTTTATGGCTACCCAAAGGCACTGCCTTACGCATGCGATTGGAGAATTTCTTGAAAAAAGTCCTTAAAGAATATGGATATGAATTAGTTATGAGTCCCCATATTGGAAATGTCGACTTATACAAAACTTCGGGACATTATCAAAAATACGGTCAAGATTCATTTCGTACGATATCTACCCCACAAGAAGGCGAAGAATTTATGTTAAAACCTATGAATTGCCCGCATCATTGCGAAATTTATAATTTTAAACCGCGTTCTTACAAAGATTTACCTCTCCGTTTAGCTGAATTCGGTACGGTATATCGCTATGAACAAAGTGGCGAATTACACGGATTGACACGCGTAAGAGGCTTTACTCAAGACGATGCACACCTTTTCTGTACAAACGAACAATTACAGGAAGAATTCTGTAAAGTAATTGATATTGTTTTATACATATTTAAAACATTAAACTTTAAAGAATATTCGGCACAAATATCTTTACGCGACCCGAACGATAAAGAAAAATATATCGGCAGTGAAGAAAATTGGAAAAAAGCCGAAGAAGCCATCGTTCAAGCAGCTAAAGAACGCAATTTGAATACTACCGTCGAAATCGGTGAAGCAGCTTTCTATGGTCCGAAATTAGACTTTATGGTGCGTGATGCTATCGGTCGCAAATGGCAATTAGGTACCATTCAAGTGGATTATAATTTACCCGAACGATTTAATTTGGAATACATAGGTAACGACAATCAAAAATACCGACCGGTCATGATACATCGTACCATTTTCGGTTCAATGGAACGTTTTGTTGCAGTCTTGATTGAACATACGGCAGGAAATTTTCCGTTGTGGCTTACCCCCGAACAAGCCATTATTTTGCCCATCAGCGATAAATATTTCGATTATTCACATGAACTTGTCCGTCGTTTAGATGAAAAAGACATTCGTGTTTGCATGGATGAACGAAGTGAAAAAACAGGCAAGAAAATTCGCGATGCAGAAATGAAAAAGATACCTTTCATGCTCATTATCGGAGAAAAAGAAGTAGCCGAAAATACCGTTTCCGTTCGCCGTCACGGCATGGAAGATATGGGTAGCATGACGGTTGATGCTTTTGTACAATTGATAAATGATGAAATAAAGAATCAATTATCGTAATTAATCATGGGAAAGACTTTTGTTGAAAAGATATTTAATGCCGATAGCAATTCTATTGTTTTCGTTAAGCCCGATATTGTTTTAACACATGATAATACGGCAAGTATAGCCGAAACATTTAAAAAGATGGGAGGTACTCATGTTTACAATCCCGACCAATTATTGATTGTATTGGATCATAATGCTCCACCAACCGGAGTTGCATTAGCCAACGATTATCAAAAAATACGAACCTTTGTCGAAGAAGAAGGAATTCAAAAATTTCATGACGTAGGTGATGGTATTTGTCATCAAATCATGTCGCTGTATGCCCATCCCGGAATGATTATTGTCGGAAGCGACAGCCATAGCTGTACAGCGGGAGCATTTAATGCATTTGCTGCCGGCATTGACCGAACGGAATCGGCAGGATTGTGGAAACAAGGAGAAACCTGGTTTCGCGTTCCCGAAAGTATAAAAATTACCTTAACGGGAAAACTACCCAAGAATGTTTATGCCAAGGACTTGGCTCTCTGGATAATCGGCATGATAGGTTCCGAAGGAGCCGATTATATGTCCATCGAATATCATGGCGAAGGCATATATTCTTTGTCCGTTTCCGACCGTATGACTTTAGCCAATCTTGCTTCCGAAATGGGAGCCAAAAATGCCGTTTTTCCTGTCGATAAAATACTTGAAGATTTTTTAGATATAAAAACCAAAGGCATTTGGGCAGATGAAGATGCTGTTTATTCCAAAGAAATTACAATCGATTTATCTCAATTATTTCCTGTCGTTTCCGTTCCCCATCATGTGGACAACGTTAAAGCAGTTGCCCAAGTAAAAGGCACAAAAATACAACAAGCGATTATAGGTACCTGCACCAACGGTCGCATTGAAGATTTACGGGAAGCCAGCAAAATACTGAAAAACAAACAACTATCTAAAGGTTTTCAATTGTTAATTATTCCAGCCTCGAAAGAAATTTATTTACAAGCTTTACATGAAGGATTGATTGAAACACTGATGAATGCGGGAGCTATCGTATTGGCTACGTCTTGTGGACCATGTTTGGGAACCGGACAAGGAATTCCGGCAGACGGAATCAATGTAATTTCTACAGCCAACCGAAATTTTAAAGGCAGAATGGGAAATAAAGAAGCTAACATTTATTTAGCTTCACCGGCAACGGTAGCTTATTCAGCTCTACAAGGTGAAATCGCCGATCCAAGAGGAATTTTCTCCAATGATGTTTATCCTTTTGAGAAAAAACAAAGTATAACTGTGGATGTCAAAGAATCGGAAAATCGGCTTGTAAATAAAGTTTGGAATTATTCCGACATAGATAATATGAATACCGACCAAATGTTTGCCGGCAACTTAACTTATACGGTAAAAAGCTCCGAAGCCGATAAAATTAAACCCTATCTTTTTGCAGGTGTAGATAAGAATTTTGCCGAAAAAGTCAGTACAGACGACCTTATTATTGCCGGTGCTAATTTCGGTTGCGGAAGTTCGCGTGAACATCCTTCGGTCGGATTGGCGAATGTGGGTATTAAAGCCGTGATTTGTAAATCCGTAAATAGAATTTTTTATCGTTCTTCGATTAATCAGGGATTGCCTATTATTGTTCTTCCCGAAGCTGTAGATGCCTATAAACAAGGAAATACGATACAAATAGACTTCGAAGCCGCGAAAGTATCTATCAATGATAAAGTTTTCACCTTTTCCAAACTTCCTGATAAATTAATGGCAATTTTTAACGCCAAAGGATTGGCAAATTATTTGAAAATTTATTCTTTATAAAATAAAATTTATTTTACTATATATATTAACTCAAAATACATTTATTTTGAGTTTTTTGTTTCCACAAAAAAAGGAGAGGTTTCATTCCTCTCCTTTTACATACTAGTTATAATTTTTTTATTTCTGTATCGTCATTTTCTTAACGATGCGTTGACCTTCGTACTCCATTGCGTAGTAATAAATACCGTTTGCCAAGGTTTCGGTATTGAATTCCAATTCATGTGAACCTTCGTTGACATTAATGCTTTCTTG
>CAYZQG010000028.1:0-14729 GCA_964480685.1 uncultured Lentimicrobiaceae bacterium | reverse complement strand
AAGTTACAGAAAATATTCAGTATGAGTATTACTGTTCAATTTTTTTTAATTTTGATTGTGGTGTTATTGGCTGAAACCGTTGGATTATGGTTTATTAATTCGCAATTAAATATTCCCGATGGTCGAATGCAAGCTGCTAATTGGGTGTATCAATTTACTATTATAACATTTATAATCAATATTTTAATAGTTCCTTATAATGCTTGTTTGATTGCTTTTGAAAAAATGTCGTTTTATGCTTACGTAAGCATTGCCGAATCGGTTTTGCGTCTTGCTATGGCATTTCTATTACAATTTATATTTTTAGATAAATTAATCGCTTATGCGGGTTTGATTAGTATCATCTGTTTTATTATTTTATTGTTATATGTTTTGTATTGCAGACATAGCTTCCTTATTTGTCGATACACATTTTTTTGGGAGTCTCCTTTGTTTAAAAAATTGTTGAGTTTTTCGGGATGGAGTTTATTAGGAAGTTTCTCTGATGTTGCCGTTGTACAGGGAATAAATCTATTGCTGAATATGTTTTTAGGCGTTGTGGTCAATGCTGCTATGGGAATTGCTTATCAAGTAAATGCTGCTTTAAACAGTTTTGTGCTGAATTTTCAAACGGCATTCAAACCACAACTTATCAAGATTTATGCCAATGGCGATAAACAATATTTACACAATCTGATTATTCAGACTTCCAAAATGTCGTTTTCCCTATTATTGATTTTGGTTTTACCTGTATTATTAAATACTTCATTAATACTTCATTGGTGGTTGAAAACCGTTCCGGATTACACGGTTTCATTTTGTCAATTAGTCATCATCTCTTCTTTAATTGATGCGATAGCCGGTCCTCTATGGATTACCGTTCAAGCAACAGGAAATATTAAGAAATACCAAATAGTAATAAGTAGTGTGTTATTAACAAATTTGATAGTTTCCTATTTTTTATTAAAAACCGGATTCGATTCAACTTTTGTTTTGTGGACACGGATTTTAATTTGTGCAATTGCTTTGATTATTCGTTTGTTTTTTGTTAGAAAATTAACCGGTTTGTCCATTCGGATGTTTACCAAGAAAGTATTCATAAAAATTATTATTGCAACGGCTATTTCTTTACCTTTACCTTTTATAGCACATTATTTTTTAGAAGGATGGATATCATTTATTGTTACAAGTCTGCTATCGTGTGTATGCGTTGGGCTTAGCGTTTATTATATTGTATTACAAGCTGATGAAAAGGCTTTTATGGATAGAACTTTATTGAAATTAATAAAAAAATCATAAGATTATGCAGGCAATTATTTTAGCGGCAGGTATGGGAAAACGTCTAGGCGATTTAACCAAAGATAATACCAAATGTATGATTAAAGTCAATGGTGTAACTTTAATTGAACGTCTTTTAAAGCAATTAGACGCTTTAGGCTTACATAAAATTATTATGGTAGTAGGTTATAAATCAAAAGAATTAATTGAATTTATTGATACTTTAGCTATTCAAACTTCTATTGTTTATGTACATAATGACATTTATGATAAAACTAATAATATTTTCTCTCTTTATTTAGCGAAAGATTTTTTAATAGCGGATGATACATTACTCTTAGAATCGGATATCATTGTAGAAGATAGCGTTATTCCAAAATTATTGAAAAATCCTTATCCAAGTTTAGCTTTAGTGGCAAAATTTGAGAGTTGGATGGATGGTACTGTTGTTACCTTGGATGACGATGATAATATTTTGCGTTTTATTTCCAATAAAAATTTTTCTTTTGAAGAAATACCCATGTATTATAAAACCGTGAATATTTATAAATTCAGTAAAAATTTTTCGACAACACATTATGTCCCTTTCCTAAAAGCATATAGTAAAGCATTGGGGAATAACGAGTATTATGAACAAGTGCTACGTGTTATTACTTTACTCGACAAACCTGAAATTAAAGCTCTACGTTTAGAGAAAGAAACTTGGTATGAAATTGACGATATTCAAGATTTAGACATTGCCGAATCGGTTTTTGCCGAGAGCAAAGATTCGTTAAGGAAAATAAGTTCCCGTTATGGAGGATATTGGCGATACCCACAAATTATTGATTTTTGCTATTTAGTTAATCCTTATTTCCCAAATCAACGGTTAATCGCTGAAATTAAAGCTAATTTTGAACGTTTAATGTGTGAATATCCTTCGGGTTTAGCCGTAAATAATTTACTTGCATCAAAAGATTTTAATATAAATCAAGCTAATATATGTTTAGGAAATGGGGCAAGCGAGTTGATAAAATCCATTACATCCTTATTAACAGGTGATTTTGGTGTTATTTATCCTACTTTCGAAGAATATCCCAATCGTTTGGAAGAAAATCGAATTGTACCTTTTTATCCTGAAAACGATCATTTTTCCTATACAGCTTCCGATATAATAAATTTTTACACAACGAAATCCATTGCAAATCTTATCATTATTAATCCTGATAATCCTTCCGGAAATCTTATTCGAAAAAACGGTTTAATCGAATTGTGTGAATGGAGTTTAAAAAATAATATAAAATTGATTGTAGATGAATCGTTTTTAGATTTTTCTACGGAAGCAACAGTCGCTACTTTGTTACACGATGACATGTTGTTGAAATATCCAAATTTAATAATCATTAAAAGTATATCAAAATCGTACGGAGTTCCCGGTCTACGATTGGGATTTATTGCTTCCGGAGATAAAGTATTGATTAACAAAGTAAAAAAAGACGTCTCTATTTGGAATATTAATTCATTTGCCGAATTTTATATGCAAATTTATGGGAAATATGAAGCCGATTACAAACTAGCCTGTCAATTATTTCTGGAAGAACGAGAACGCTTTTTCAATGAATTACAATCAATCAATTTTTTACGTGTAATTCCTTCCCAAGCAAATTATTTTTTATGTGAAATCACACAAAAATATACTTCTGAAAAATTGACGGAAATATTGCTTAATCAGTATAAAATGTTAATTAAAAACTGTTATTCCAAAACCGGCAATAAAAATTATATTCGCATTGCCATTCGTAACGAAGAAGCCAATAATCTATTGGTTGAAGCTCTTATAAATTTACAAGAATGAAAATTATCACTTTTGAAGATATAGCAAGTTTACACATTGCTCCGGCTATTTGCATGAACTGGGTAAAAGAAATGCTTATTCATAAATATGAATCCATTTTACCAACAAAAATCAGTTTAAAAATGGAAGGAAATATTTTTATCAATACGATGCCATCTTATATTCCTATGATCGAACGCTATGGCGTCAAAATCGTATCACGTTACCCCAATCGCAAACCTTCTTTGCTTAGCGATATTTTGTTATACGATGCAGTTAATGGCGAAACATTGGCTCTAATGGACGGCACGTGGATTACCGCCATGCGCACCGGAGCTGTAGCTGCATTATCTATTTGCAAATTACAAAAAACGAATTCAAAGGTATATGCATTTATGGGATTAGGTAATACGGCTCGTGCCACATTGACCTGCTTATTAGACAGTATGAATAATCAGCCAATGCATATCAAACTATTGGCTTATAAGGAACAAGAAATTGATTTTATTAAAAGATTTAAAGATTATTCTCAATTACAGTTTCAGATTTGCCATACTACCGAAGAGTTAATTAAAAATTCGGATGTTATCGTGTCGTGTATTACGGCAGCCGACACATTAATTGCTCCCGACGACTGTTTTAAAGAGGGAGTTTTGGTGGTTCCTGTTCATACACGTGGATTTCAAAATTGTGATTTATTTTTTGATAAAGTTTTTTCTGATGATACACATCATGTTGAAAATTTTAAGTTTTTTAGCAAGTTTAAAAAACACGATGAATTCTCACGTATTCTGTTAGGAGAGAATCCCGGACGTGAAAATGAATTGGAACGCATTTTGGCTTATAATATTGGCATTTCATTACATGATATTTATTTTGCCTCTCAGATTTTTGACCAGATAAAAGCAGAAGGGTCGACGATTAGTATCAATCCACAAATAAATAAATTTTGGGTATGATTGCACACTCTGAATTAAGAAATAGATTTAATCCTGACGAATCCCAACTTCGGCAAACACAACTTCGCATGTTAGAGATTCTCATCGAAGTGGATAGGGTATGTAAAAAGCATCGAATATCCTATTGGTTGGATAGTGGAACTTTATTGGGAGCTGTTCGTCATCAAGGTTTTATTCCTTGGGATGATGATTTGGACATACAAATGCTTCGTTCCGATTTTAAAAAATTCATAAAAATATTTCCAATAGAATGTTCTCCTGATTTTATTTTACAAATCAATAAAACCGATCGTAACTATATGGCTCCTTATGCTAAAGTACGAGATATCCACTCATGTATTGCTGAAAATAATGAAAAGTTGGATACCCATTATAAATATAAAGGTTTATATATTGATGTGTTTTTACTCGAACCTGCTTCCGAAAATTTAGCTGTATTAGGCAGAAAATTTCAAGTAGTTGTTTATTTATTCAGTGTATTTAAAAAAGATTACTTCGGATTAAAAACATTTTTTGCAAATTTAGTTCGATGGGGAGTGTATAATATTGTATTTGAATTATTTAGAATAATTTCAAAAGGAATGAAATATAAAAATTTGTATCATACGTATGGCTCCGGTTTTTTAAAACATAGAGTAAAAGAAGAAATTTTTCCATTAACTGAACTAAGTTTTGAAGGAAAACATTTCCCTGTTCCTGCTAAATATGATGCTTTTTTACGAAGAATTTATGGCGATTATATGCAATTGCCGGATTTGAATAATGTTCATAATCATATTAATAACGTTGAATTTTATACATAATGAAACGAGTATTACTTATTTTTGGGACGCGTCCCGAAGCCATTAAAATGGCTCCTTTGGTAAAAGTTTTGCAACAACATCCTAAGCAATTCCAAACCATGGTGTGTGTTACCGGTCAACATAGAGAAATGCTGGATCAGGTATTGCAATTATTTGACATACGACCAGATTATGACCTTAATATCATGAAAGAAGGACAAGATTTATACGAAGTAACGGCAAATGTTTTAGTAGGATTAAAAAAGGTTTTAGTCGAAACAAAAGCAGATATTGTTTTAGTTCATGGTGATACAACCACTTCGACTGCTGCAGCTTTGGCGGCATTTTACAAGCAAATTCCGGTAGGACATGTGGAAGCAGGGTTGCGAACATATAACATTTACAGTCCTTTCCCCGAAGAGATGAATCGTCAATTAACATCAAAAATAGCTACTTATAATTTTGCTCCAACTCTTTTAAGCAAACAAAATTTACTTTCGGAAGGGATTTCTGAGGATAAAATAAGTGTAACCGGAAATACGGTAATTGATGCGTTGCATCTTATTGTTGATAAAATTAAAACCGAAAATGATACAAGCAAAAATATTCGAAATTCATTAAAAATTAAAGGATATGATGTGAAACGATTGGATTCGGGTAAGAAATTAATTTTAATTACGGGTCATCGTCGAGAAAATTTTGGAGACGGATTTATTGATATTTGCAAGGCAATCAAAACATTATCGCTTTCTTATCCGGATATTGACTTTGTTTATCCGATGCACTTAAATCCGAATGTAAGAAATCCAATTAATAAAGTGTTTGGAGAAAATGCGTTAGCAAATATGTTTTTTATAGAACCTTTAGACTATGTATCTTTTGTTTATTTAATGGAAAAATGCACCATTGTATTAACCGATAGTGGGGGTATTCAAGAAGAGGCTCCAAGTTTAGGAAAACCTGTTTTGGTGATGCGAACAATTACCGAACGTCCCGAAGCACTTCAAGCCGGTACGGTAAAATTAGTGGGAACGGATTATGAAAAAATCGTTTATGAAGTGTCCGATTTATTAGATAACGAATCTTCTTACACAAAAATGAGTCATACTGCCAATCCTTATGGCGACGGATTAGCATCCGAACGGATTGTAAATATATTATTATCAGGCAAATAAATTATTTGATGAATAATTCAACAAAAAAAATATTGGTAATTGCTCCGGCGTCATTCCCTATAATGGGAGCTGAAGCCATTGTCAATGTTAAATTGTTAAAAGCACTTTCTGAATCTGGATATGAAATGGATGTGATTTCTAAAGATATGAAATGGGCAAATTATCCCTACCAACAAATGGAAGAATTTGGTGTTTCATTAAAGAGTTTAACCATTATAGGTGTTGAAAATAAATTAAATTTCAAAACTGTATTTCTACATTTAATGGCTTTTTTAACCTTTGGAATTACTTATAAAGGAGCTCATTGGTCGTATTTAGCTTTGAAAAAAGCCACTGAATTAGTTAAGAATAATACATATAATTATGTACTTACAAAAAATGCTCCGGCCGAATTAGTAGGTTATTATCTAAAGAAAAATTTCGGATTGAAATGGATAGCAACATGGAATGATCCGTTTCCGGCAGAAAAATACCCCGAACCTTACGGACAAGGGGTTAATGGAAAAGTGTTTTTTGGTGCTAAATCGTTAGTGCCCATGATGAAGGAATTCCCCGATTGGCATGTCTTTCCATCTAATCGTTTGCGAGATTATATGTTACAGTATTTAAATGTACCGATTGAAAAAACTAGCATCATTCCGCATGTTGTCTTAACCGATGAAACGTTTATTCCAAAAGTAAAACAAGATTGCCTAAAACTAATACATACCGGAAATGTCAGTAATCCTCGTAACCCCGAACCTTTCTTGAAAGCTTTACGTCTTTTTTTTAACGAAAATCCCGAAGCTTGTATGGAAGTTGCTTTTATGGGAGTAGTATCTGGGAATTTTCCCGAATTACTTGTAAAATATGAATTATCGGATAAAATCAAGCAATTACCTTCTGTTGGATATACTATGAGTTTGCAAATCCTTAAGCAATATGATGTGGCTGTAATTATTGAAGCACCGTGTAAAGAAGGAATTTTTCTTCCTACAAAAGTCAGTGATTATATGCAATGTAAAAAAGAAATATTTGCCATTAGTCCATCAGTTGGTGTTTTACATGATTTATTTTTAGAAAACAGTATTCATTATTTTGCCGATTGTATGGATACTTATGCAATAAAACAAACTTTAAATAAACTATATCAAGATTTTCTTTTAGAAACTATTTCCGCCAAATTGTTTGTAAAAAAAGAATATACGGAAGCAGAAGTTATAAACTTATATGACAAATTTTTAATATAGCAAATTATGGCAATTTACCTTTTCTCAATTTTACTATGTTTCTTTTCTGCTATAACCAAGCAACTGAAAGATAATCGGATATGGCTTTTTGTTGTACTTGGGTTCCTATGTATCTTTTTATGTTTCGGATATATGTGTGGTTCCGATTGGAGGAGCTATGAAGAAATGTATGAAGCAATTGATATTCATTCCTTATTCTCAACTTGTAAAGTAGAACCCGGATATTATATTTATATGTTTCCGTTTAAGTTGTTGAATATTAATTTTTGGAACTTTTTTATATTTACTAAAGTTGTTGTTTTTTGTATAATTTTCTCTACAATAATTAAATATGCTGAAGAATATAAATTTATTGTGATTATGTTTTTTGTGGCATGGTATGGCTTCTATTTATTTATTGATAATCCAATGCGTAATTTAATTGCCGTCTCAATTTGTTTAATAGGAATAAGATTTTTATTGAAAAGAAATTTTTGGAAATATCTTGCTGTTATTTTAATTGCGACAAGTTTTCATATTTCGGCAATTATTATGCTGCCTGTTTATTATTATTTTACCAAAAGAATTGCATCTAAGTATTACGTGATTTCATTTGTTATTATCTATTTGCTTTTTTCAACACCTGAGTTGTTTTGGTTAATTATTTCAAAATTATTTAGTTGGATACCATATATTCATCGTAAAATTGATTCATATACTATTGGGAAACATGCCGAATTTGCACAAGGTAGATTGTTTTCGTTAGGTACAATAGTTTATGTCGTATTTTTCATTCTTTTAATGTTTTACCGAAAAAAGATTGAATCTTTAAAAAATGGGGTATTGCTTTTTAATGCCGCAATTTTATATTTATTGTTTTACAGAATTGCCATTACAATCGATATTTTTGGACGAATGTTGTTTTATTTTAGTATATTTTACTCTATTGCAATTGTTTCGTTGATAAGTATATTTGAATTTAGTTCACGATTAATCTATATTTTTTACTTATTGTTTCTTTCGTTTATTTCTACAACAAGAATATTTCAAGATTTCAGATACATACCTTATACAAGTTATATTCCCTATTTTTTAAAAGGAAATTATCCGACTTTTGAAGAACGCTCCGATTATAACTACGTAAATAGCCCTTATGATAAATAATAATAGTAAAAAATACTCGAAAATGTTACTTATAAGTGTTATTATTCCTAGTTATAAACCAAAAGATTACTTCTATGAATGTTTAAATTCTATTAAGAATCAAGATATTTCACAAGAATTATATGAAGTAATAATTGTATTAAATGGGTGTAAAGAGCCTTATCAGGAAGAAATTGAGGCATTTATTAATCAAAATTTTCAACAAAAATGTAAAATCACTCTCATTCAAACAGATATTGCCGGTGTTTCAAATGCCAGAAATATAGGAATAGGTGTTGCCGAAGGTCAATATATTGCATTTGTAGATGATGACGATTTGCTGTCGGACAATTATTTATCTTCATTAATTCATGGTTGTAACCAAAATTCACTTGCTGTATCGAATGTAAAAGTATTTCAAAACAATTTAAATGTTTTAAATGATGATTATATTTCAAAATGTTACATTAAAAATTGTTCAACATCTTCTCGTTCAATTTTTAAATTACGAAGTTTTTTATCTTCAAGTTGTGCGAAGTTAATCAGTCGGGAAATGATTGAAAATCGCAAATTTGATGTTCGATTTACTATTGGCGAAGATTCTTTGTTTATGTTTGCCATATCGGACAAAATTAAAGAAATTCGTATGGTAGATACGGTTTATTATCGTCGAAAAAGAACTACTTCTGCTTCGCAAACTCCAAAAACTTTAAAAGAAAAATTTGTTATTACCAAAGCTCTTTTATTTGCGTTTAATAAGATTTATTTTAATCATATTTTTCGATATCGTTTTTCTCTGTATTTATCTCGTATTGTTGCTGTTTTATTAAATTTATTTAGATAATTATTTTATAAAATGATTTCAGTAATTTGTCCTACATATAATGAAGAAAAATATATAAGTGTATGTTTGGATTCGATATTGCAATGCGATTATCCTCATCAAGATCTAGAAGTTTTGATTGTTGACGGATGTAGCACCGATCAAACTCGTTCAATTGTTCAATCCTATGTCAACAAATTTCCGTTTATCAAGCTTATTGATAATTTTGAAAAGATTGTACCTGCTGCATTAAACATAGGGATTGCACAAGCAAAGGGAAACATTATTATTCGTATAGATGCTCACGCAATTTATGAGTCAAATTATTTTTCTACTTTAGTGCACTATTTACAACAATTAAATGCTGATAATGTAGGTACTGTTTGTAAAACGGAAGTTTTGAATAAAACACCTAAATCATTGGCAATTCGTGAAATATTAAGTAATAAATTAGGCGTTGGCAATTCTACTTTTCGTACGGAAAAAGGAAGTCTAAAAGAAGTTGATACGGTTCCCTTTGGTTGTTGGAAAAAAGAAGTATTTGAAAAATATGGCAATTTTAATATCAAACTGATTCGTAATCAAGATATTGAATTTAATAAACGAATCATAAACGGAGGTGGGAAAATTTATCTTGTACCCGAATCTTTTTGCACCTATTTTGCAAGAGAAACATTTTCCGATTTAGCTGTTAATAATTTTGCCAATGGGAAATGGAATATTTTAACAGTTTGGTACACGAATTACTTTAAATCATTGTCTGTTCGTCATTTTATCCCGATGCTCTATATGTTTTCGTTGTTAATTCCATTGTTAGGGTGTATTTTTTATTTTCCATTAATATATATTTTCTTGTCTATCTTCGTTGTATATATTGGGGCAATTTCTTCGATAAGTCTTTCTTTATCGTTAAAAAAACAGTTAAATATTTTCTATTTGTTGATGGGTTTTATAATATTACATTTCTCGTATGGGTTGGGTTCGTTTATAGGTTTAATTACAATGATTTTCCATAAAAAGTAAAATAATAAAAAATGAATAATTTTATAAAATTTCTTTTTGATAGAATCGTTTCCTTAGTAGGAATATTGTTATTATCCCCTGTTTTACTGATTATTACCGTATTGATAAAGCGAGAGTCGCCAAATTTACCGATATTGTTTAAACAAAATCGGATTGGTCGTAACGGGAAAAAATTTACCATGTATAAATTTCGCACTATGGCTATAAAACACGGGGGTTCTTCCATATCGGTAAAAGGTGAAGCTCGAATTACTTCTTTAGGTGCGAAATTAAGACGTTTAAAATTAGATGAATTGCCCGAATTGTGGAACGTTTGTATCGGTGATATGAGTTTTGTCGGTCCTCGTCCCGATGTGCCCGGCTATGCCGATAAATTGGAAGGGGAAGATAGAAAGATTTTAGTCCTTCGTCCCGGTATTACCGGATTGGCTACTTTAAAATATCGTAACGAAGAAGAAATGCTTGCCAACGTTGAAAATCCGATTGAATATAATGATACCGTTATTTTTCCGGATAAAGTAAAGATTAATGTATACTATTTGCAACATTATTCGTTTTTCTTAGATATAAAAATTCTTTGGTTTACTTTTAGCGGTAAAGATTTCGAACCTTATTAAGAAATAAAAATGGAAGATAATCATAAAATATGGCTTTCGCTTGCTCAGATGGGTGGGCAAGAACAAACATTTATTAAAGAAGCTTTCGATACCAATTGGGTCGTCCCTTTAGGTCCCAATGTAAATGCGTTTGAAACTTCGTTAGAGCAGTTTTTAAAAAATGAAAATGATGATTTACATGTAGTTGCCCTTTCTTCCGGAACGGCAGCTATTCATTTAAGTCTTATTCAATTGGGTGTTAAATCGGGGGATGAAGTCATTTGTCAATCGTTTACTTTTTCTGCCAGTGCTAATCCTATTGTGTATCAAGGTGCAACGCCTGTATTTGTGGATAGTGAATCCGATACATGGAATATGTCGCCCGAATTGTTGGAAAAAGCCATTCTTGACCGTAACGTAAAAACAGGGAACTATCCCAAAGCTATTATTGTAGTGCATTTATACGGTATGCCGGCAAAAACGGATGAAATCACTGCCATCGCAAATAAATATCAAATACCTGTCATAGAAGATGCTGCCGAAGCTTTAGGCTCGGAATATACCCATAAAAAATGCGGTACTTTCGGCTATTTCGGTATATTAAGTTTTAACGGAAATAAAATCATTACTACTTCCGGTGGAGGTGCTTTGGTTTGTCGTAGTATGGACGATGCCAATACGACAAAATTTTATGCTACTCAATCGCGTGAAAATAAACCCTATTATCACCATGAAAAAATCGGGTATAATTATCGAATGAGTAATATTTGTGCCGGAATCGGACGTGGACAAATGTTGGTATTACCTGCTCATATTCAACGTAGAAGAGCTATTCATCAACTATACTCCAACCTATTGAACGATATAGACGGTGTTTCGGTAAAACAAAATCCGAATAATAATTTTAATTCCAATTTTTGGTTAACTTGCATTACCGTTGATGAACAACGCATAGGCTGTTCGAGCGATGATATACGCATCTATCTTGAAAAACAAAATATTGAGTCTCGGTTGCTTTGGAAACCCATGCATTTACAACCTGTTTTTCAATCTTGTCCGTATTATGGAGATGGCACTTCGGAAAAGCTTTTTAATCAAGGCTTATGTTTGCCTTCGGGTTCATCGTTATCGGATGAAGATATATATCGCGTTGTAAATGAAATTAAAACATTTTTTAAAAAATAAGTATGAATATTGTAGCTATATTGGCGGGAGGTAATGGAAGACGTATTGGAGGTGATATTCCAAAACAATTTTTACAAATTGCCGGGAAATCGGTAATTGAATATTCCATGGAAGCATTTCAAAAACATTCAGACATTGATGAAATCGTTTTAGTAGTACCATCTACATATATTAGCAAATGTAAAATTTATCAATATATCTATCCTAAGATATCAGCTATTATTCAAGGAGGAGATGAACGTTATTTGTCCACTCTTGCAGTTTTAAATCATTATTCCAAAAAAAATGAGGATATACTTATTCTTCATGATGCTGCCCGTCCAATGATAAATAAAAAGATGATTGACCGTATGTTAATATCATTAAAAACGTATAATGCTGCTATTGTAGCTGTGAAATCTACCGATACCATTGTACAATCACACGATAAAAAAGTGATAAATGCTATCTTTGATCGTTCATCTTTATTTAACGTTCAAACTCCACAAGCTTTTACATTTTCCGTTTTACGAAAAGCATTTGAATTGGCATTGCAAGATAAAGGATTTAATGCAACCGACGACAGTGCTATAGTCTTTAATTATTTGCCCAATGAACCCGTAGCAATAATTGAAGGTAGTACATTGAATATCAAATTAACCTATCCTGAAGATTTTTTGTTCCTTGAAAAATACATCCAATCTAAAAATGAAAATTCATAATCAGTATAATTTAATCAATATCATTAATCATATGAAAATCAAATCTTTTTGTATAATCTTAATATTAGTTGTGATGGCTTCAATAATGAAAGCACAAGAAAAATCGGGTATTTATACACCCGAACTATTATGGAAATTAGGGCGATTGAACGAAGTTTCGCTATCTCCGGATGGTAAAACGATTTTATTCTCAATTACTTATTATAATGTAGAGGAGAATAAAGGGAATGCCGATTTATATGTTATGTCGGCTAAAGGTGGAAAAATGAAAAAAATAACCGAAACTCCTTCAAGCGAGTACAATCCTTCATGGCGACCTGACGGCAAGAAAATAGGTTATTTATTTGAAGATCAGCTTTGGGAAATGAATCCCGATGGAAGCAGTAAAGAACAAATATCGCATATTGAAGGTGGAATAGGAGGTTTTAAATACGATCCTACCCTAAAACGAATTATATATATTAAAGAGGTAAAAATCGATAAAACAGTGCACGATATATATCCCGATCTGCCAAAAGCAAATGCTCGTATTATCAATAATTTGATGTATCGTCATTGGAACCAATGGGAAGATGAATCGTATAGCCATATTTTTAGTGCCAATTATCCCGATTTTTCTAATCCTATTGATATTATGAAAGGAGAACCTTTCGACGCTCCTATGTTTCCAAGTGGAGATATTACGGAAATTCAATATAGTCCCGATGGATTAAGTATCGTATATGCGTGTAAAAAATCGGTTGGAAAAGAATATGCTGTTTCGACCAATTCGGATATTTATATCTATTCGATTTCAACCGGAAAAACTATCAATATCTCCGAATCTTACAAAGGCTATGATTTACATCCCGTATTTTCGCCCGATGGGAATAAAATCGTTTGGGGAAGTATGCAAACGCCCGGTTTTGAATCGGATAAATTAAATATTTTTATCTATGATTTAAAAAAGAATACAACTGAAAATTATTCTAAAACGTTTGATGAAAGTGCTTCCGATTTTATTTTTAGTCCCGATGGAAAAAAACTCTATTTTATCAGTGGTATTAATGCAACCTATCAAGTCTTTGTTTTAGATATTATTAAAAATAAAATAACGCAATTAACAAGTGGAATACACGATTATAAAAGCTTTTCTTTAGCCAATGGGTTTATGATAGGAGTCCGTGAATCAATGATTGAACCCGCTGATATATATTCCATTGATGCAAATACCGGAGTTCAAACCCGATTAACAAACATCAACCAACCTTTGTTAAACAACATTGCCTCCATTCAAGTAGAACAACGATGGATTACAACTACCGACAATAAAAAAATGTTGGTATGGGTTATTTTACCTCCCAATTTCGATAAAAACAAAAAATATCCTGCCGTTTTATATTGTCAAGGAGGACCGCAACAAGCGGTAAGCCAATTTTTTTCTTATCGTTGGAATTTTCAAATGATGGCATCACACGGATATGTAGTAGTGGCACCCAATCGAAGAGGATTGCCGACTTTCGGAAAAGAATGGAACGACCAAATCAGCACCGATTACGGCGGTCAAAATATGAATGATTATTTGTCGGCTATCGATGAAATTGCCAAAGAACCCTATGTGGATGCGAGTAAATTAGGTTGTGTGGGAGCAAGTTACGGAGGATTTTCCGTTTATTGGCTTGCCGGTCATCACAACAAACGATTTAAAGTTTTTATTGCTCATTGCGGTATGTTTAATTTGGAAAGTTGGTATGGTAGTACCGAAGAAATGTTTTTTGCCAATCATGATTTAGGCGGTTCGTATTGGGATGAAAAAAATTCAAAAAGTTATAATACATCGCCTCATAAATTTGTGAAAAATTGGGATACACCTATAATGATTATTCATGGGGGTAACGATTTCCGCATTCCTTATACCCAAGCAATGGAAGCTTTTAATGCAGCTCAACTACAAAATATTCCCAGTAAATTTCTCTATTTTCCCGATGAAACCCACTTTGTTGTTAAACCTCAAAATGCCATTTTATGGCAACGCGAATTTATCGGATGGTTGGATCAATGGTTGAAACAATAATTTAATTTAAA
>CAYZQG010000027.1:0-14986 GCA_964480685.1 uncultured Lentimicrobiaceae bacterium | reverse complement strand
CAAGATGAGGCTTCATTTAAGGGTCGTTATAGACGATGACGTTGATAGGTTGCAGATGTAAAAGTAGTAATACTAAAGTCAAGCAATACTAATTACCCGTAAACTTCTATAGTGTATATTACTCCTACTCTTTTGTTGCTTTATCTTCGAAATATGTTGCCTTTAAGTCTTTAAATCAGACTTTTTAACTTAATTAGGTGACTATGGCGGTGGTGTTCACCTCTTCCCATTCCGAACAGAGTCGTTAAGCCCACCCGCGCTGATGGTACTGCCCTCACCGGTGGAAGAGTAAGTCGTTGCCTATTTATTTTTACAATCCCCTCTTTCTTTATTGATCAAGGGGATTGTTTTTTTGTATGTATACTTTCTCATCCTTTTTCTCCAATTTCTTCTTTTCTATGAAAATTTTCTTCCCCAAAAATGAATGATTATAATGACATTTTTTTAAGTTATATGATAAAACATTGATAACTATTGTATTAAAATTTGTAAAATAGCTTATTTTTGTAAACTATTATTTTCTACTTTTGTATAAATTACAAATCCGGATGACGCAACTATGACCAAAAAAGATGGCACTATATTTTCAGCACTCTCATCTATTTCCACAACAGACCAAAATGTCATTAGACAAATGTATAATTAAAACTTATAAATCATGAAACAAACCATCATATTTTTAGTTGTAGCAGTTGCCGTTTTTTGCTTAACGTCTTGCCATAAAGAACCGGATGCTTTATATATTGTTGAGGGAAGAGTTATTGATAAAATCACAAAAGAACCTGTCAAAGATATTATGGTTTCATTTAATAAATATGATATTATATATCCTATCGATAAGCAGAAAATACAAAAAACGTCGCCTATTGGACAAGAAGGTTGGTCGGATAAAAATGGATTATTTTCTACTTTAGAAAAATACAACACTTCGATACTTTATATTTATGATTATTATGGTATTTACAAAGACACAGCTATTTCTGTAGATTTTTCAAATATTTCTTTGTCAGGAACCCCCACTAAAAATTATAAAGGCGATTATGTTTTAAATATTGGAGATATTGAGTTGGAAAAAATAAAATAAATTGGAATAATAATTTTAATCTCGTTAAATAAAGAAAGGAAATATTTATATGTTTAAATCTAAAAATTTGTGTTTAATAATACTTGTGATGACAATGAATGTGTATTCACAAAAAGTAGATTGTTCGGGACGTTGTTTTTATTGTACGGGGGAAAATGTTATTTATATGGATAGTACAATTGTCAATGGAATAACCGTTTATACGGATAGTCTTATGGTAAAGGTTTCTGTTATTTATACGGATAGCATTGTAAATAATGGAGTTGTTGTTTATACCGATAGCAGTATAACGTTTAGTCCGATGAATTATCATATTGTATTAAAAGACAGCACTCCTTTTACGAGTGCTATTTACCGTAATGACTGTGAATTCATTTATTTACTACTTAATAGCATTTCTATGATGGAGCTAAATAAATGCTATTTTATTTTTTCATCTGACAAAAAATATATAAAGTATGCTCTAATTAAAGATGTTAACAGTAAATTATATGCTAAATATAATCCTATAAAAAAGGATAATAATGCAAGTATTTCTTTTTCCATAAATAATGATAAAAATATCATTAAGTGGATACAAAATGAAATGGATAAAGGAAGAATAGTTAGTTTTGGCTATAAAAACGAACGAAGATTTATTTGCAAATCGTTTGATATGGATAGTGTAAAAATTATAGATAAATATAGGTCAACTAACTATGACGAAACACAAGCATGGGCACACCAACAAATGGAAAAAGGCTATAAGGTAGATATTAACTATGATAAGGAAATAAATGAGTATGTAGCGATAGCTAAAAAGCGGGAGGAATAATTAATGCTATAAAATAGTTATTTAAATTAAAAAACTGTAATAGCTACCTTTACCATTTTATAAAATTCTTCATTTTAAAAAAATAACTATAAAAAAAGGACTGTATAAATAAATACAGTCCTTTTTGTTTTTCGATAATATAATTTACTAATTCAAGGGAATATATCCTACTTCGGAAACTATTTTTTGTCCGGCCGCCGAAACCACATAATCAATAAAAGGTTTCAATTTGGCTTCCGATTTCTTTTCGTAATAGAAAAACAAAGGACGAACAATGGGATAGGTTTTATTTTTAGCATTTGACAAGGAGGGCATAATAAAATTTTTACCGTCATACGAAACTTTCAATGCTTTGACTTCATTGTTTATATACGCTAAACCTACATAACCTATGGCACCTTTGGTTTGGCTAACCGATTGTACAATGGCACCGGTTGCCGGCATGGAAAGCACTGAACTTTTGTAATTTTTATTCATCATTACATGTTCTTTAAAAAACTCATAAGTACCTGAACTGGTTTCTCGTGCGTAAACTACTATCGGCATATCATCGCCACCTACTTGTTTCCAGTTGGTAATTTTACCGGTGTAAATATCTTCCAATTGTTGACGAGTTAATTGACTAATTTTATTTGCCGGATTAACGATTACAGCTAAGGCATCATAGGCTATTACTTTTTCAACTTGCATTTTACCTGCTTGTTGAAATTTTGCTTTTTCGTCAAATTTCATCTTACGTGAAGCCATGGCAATATCGGTGGTTCCACTTAATAAAGCGGAAATCCCCACTCCACTACCTCCACCGGTAACGGTTAATTTTACTTGCGGATGCAATTTCATGTAGGTTTCACTTTCTTTTTGAGCCAAAGGTAGTACGGTATCACTTCCTTTAATACGCTGTGCTATACTTGTTTGAATTACTGTGACGGTTATCAGAACCATCGTTAAAATCATCTTTTTCATTTCTTTTTTATTTTAATGTTATTTTTTATTTTTTTTTAGAACTTATATTGTACTCGTAGTGTAGCTATGTTGTCATATAAATCTTTATCATATCCACTGAGATTTTTGGAAGTTTCGTTCAATGCCCAATCGAAATATGCCATGATTCGTAAATTGGCATTTACACGATACAGATAGCCAAAACCAATGTTTTGTTTCATAATATCTCCTTTGGTAGTTTTACCTTTTCCAACTTCATCGCCGGCAACTTTTGTATTTGGATCATATTGATCATATTTCAACACTAAGGAATTATGAGCACCAAAATCTTGAATAAAATAAGCCACAAAACTTAAAAATTCTCGGCGATAGGTTTTATCGGTCGGTAAAGTAGAAACACTGGGACTTGCAGAAGCATCTTTAATACCGGGTTGTTTTCCGGCAACAACTTCAAGGCGTAAATTAGTCATTCCCAATCCACTGGAAATTAATAATTGAGCATCGCCTCCATAATACATTCTTTCGGAATATTTTCCCAGACCATCGTTATGTTTCAAGATAAATTCTTTGTCTTTCATTTGAAAAACAGTATCATTTCCTTGATATACACTTCCGTAATAAAAGGAAGCACCCAATCCGAATTGTACATTATCAAAACTTTTTTTATAACTTAAATGTGAAATCCAATCTTTTTTATTATCATAATCAAGGTTAATACCATTTCCACCAAATAAGCCGGTTTCAAATTTAAGCCCGTTTAAAGGATGATTTTTAGGACCTTGAATAATTAAAGAAGCACCTAAATCTCGTTCACCCGGAAATAAGGTCTGGCATCCCGTACTTCTTTCAGGCGATTCACGCAAACTGGAAGAATAAGAAATTTCATCACCGAAAGGTCTATCATAAACCCCTGCTTTGATCGAAATCCAATTTACCCAAGGATCGGTGAACATAAAATAAGCGTCTTTTAATCCGATAGCTTTTTCAGTAATGTCTAATTGAAAAACAGCTGTAGTAGGCATATTGGCTACTAAGTCGGAATAGGTTAATTTCACCCTACCACGACGAATTCCCATACGCATAAAGTTCGTTTCATCTGTTAACTTTGCAGTTCCTACTTTTAATTTTGCTTTTTCTTGTCCCATTTGAAAATCAGCTTGTATATACCCCGAAAGTTTGAATTTACTTAGAAATCCTACCGTAGTATTAATGGCATCTACTTGACTTTCCAATTGTTCTAAAGGAGTTTTTTCAACTTCCTGAGCCGAAAGCATGGCTGTAAAACTTAGCATAAGACCTAATAAAAATCCTCTTTTTAATAATCGTTGTTGCATTTTTCTTTTTTTTAATGTTTAATTATTTTATGTTTAAATTTTCGCTGCAAAAGTAATGTTGTGCAATTACGTTCATGTAACGATGAAATTACAATTGTGTGAAGAAATGTCTTTTTAAAGAATCAGGTTTTCTATTGAAAAAATTTATACTTTTGTAGTATAAATTTCAGTTATAGAACAACCGAGTTTATCGGTTGGCAATTACATTAATAATTATTCGGAATGAAAAAAGTCGGTATTATACTTAGTTTGTTTTTTACGATTTATTTTTCACAAAAGACATTTGGACAAACATTTACAAGTTTTTCGTCACATCCTGAAAACACCATTCCCGAAATGTTGACTTTTTTTGCCGGTGCCAGCGATTCGTATAAAGACGGTATTGATACCATGAAAAACTTTTTCCCGATATTCTGGAGTAATCTTTCGGGTAAAGAACAAACCGCTTTTATTGATTTGGCAAATAAAATGTTGAAAAAGAAAATGAAACCTTTTCCTCATTTTGCCACATTTATTACTACTTTTTATACCTTTGTAGAAACGTATCCATCGGAAGGCAATTTCAAACAATTCAACAAATGTTTGGAATACCATATCAATAACAACACCAATAAATATACCGACCTATTGGAATTATATCATGATTTTTTCACGGATAATATTTTAAATACTTTTACAGGAACACAATGGATAGCCGAAAATTGCAATACGTACTATTTTGATTTGGACAGCTTGCCAAAAATTATACTTCCGTCGTTAGACTTAAAAGCTACTAACGGGAACGACAGCATGATTATAACACAAACCGGAGGTGTTTTTTATCCGTCGTCCTTACGTTTTTACGGCAAAGGAGGTACGGTAGATTGGAGTCGTACAGGATTGAATCCTAAAGAAGTATATGTAGAAATACCGATTTTTAATATCATTTTAAAAAGTCCTTCCATCGAAGCGGAAAATGCTGTTTATTATAATGCGCGTTATTTCAGTTCTCCTTTGCTTGGCAAACTCGAAGATAAAGCCGTAACAACAAACGTAACCCCCGAAAATGCAACCTATCCACGTTTTACTTCTTATAATAAATTCATTACTATCAGAGAGTTGTATGAAAATGTAGATTATTTCGGAGGTATTTTTGTGAAAGGAAATGCCTTTATCGGACAAGGAAGTGAAAAGTTTTTAGCACAAATTCATTTTAAACGGGAAGGAAAAATCGTTATTAAAACAAAATCAACTTCCTTTTTATTAAGAGATAATTCCATTGAATCAGCTTTATGTAATACAACCGTTTATGTTGCAAAAGATTCTATTTATCATTCTGCCATTCACTTACGTTATAATGTGGATAAAAAAGAAATGTGGTTGATTCGTGGACAGGACGGTTCGGAACGTATGCCGTTTTTCGATACCTATCATAAACTTGAAATATATTCCGAAGCATTGTATTGGAATTTGAACGAAGAATCTATAGAATTCAAATTTCTTCCGGGTACCGGCGGAACAAATACGGCAGTTTTTGAATCAACCGATTTTTTTGAACAATACCGAATAGACAAAATACGTGGTTTAAATCGCTCAAATCCAATGCATACTTTGTATGAATATTTTCGTTTAAACCATACGCGGATTGCACGATTAAACGATATTGCCGATTATTTTCATTATTCCGAAAGTGATGTACGAAGCTTTATCTTTCAATTGGTTGAAAATGGTTTTGTGGATTACAATACCTTAACCGATGAAATTTTTTATCACGATAAATTGGGAAATTATTTATTGAACGAAGTCGGGAAAAAAGACTACGATATTCTCCGTTTTATTTCCACGGTTTCAACGCAAGGGAGTAATGCAAGTTTAAGTTTATTAAATTATGATTTAACAATAAAAGGTTTGGATTTAATTGTAGTAAGTGATACTCAAATCGTTAATATTTTTCCTTCCGATAAAAAAATTACCATGCAAAAAAATCGGGACTTTACTTTTCATGGGAAAGTTGAAGCCGGTTTATTTGATTTTTGGGCAAGTAATTGCAAATTTACCTACGAGAATTTTAAAATTGATTTTGCTGTAATCGACTCCATTGTACTTTATGTTGAAGATAAAAACGAAACCCCCAATTATATGGGTGAATATCCTTTACGTCGAGTTCAAAGTTATATTGAAGATGTTTCGGGAACGTTATATATTGATCAACAAAACAATAAATCCAGTCGTTTGAGTTTTCCGCGTTATCCGTATTTTGAAAGTAAATCACCCGGAAGAGTGTATTACGACCACGATTTTGTGTATAACGGGGCTTACGACCGTAACCGTTTTTATTATTATGTTGATTTGTTTACTATCTATAAAATGGATAATTACAATACCGATTCCTTGCTCTTTAACGGATATTTGTATTCCGACGGTATTTTTCCCGATATACATAAACCTTTAAAGGTAAGACCCGATTTTTCGTTGGGATTTATTTATTATACCGAATCGGGAGGAACTCCCGCCTATTACGGCAAAGGAATGTTTACCAATAAAATTGATTTAAGTAATTTGGGCTTGAGAGGCACCGGAAAATTAGATTACAGTCAATCGCATGGCGAAGGAAAAAATATGGTCTTTTTTCTAGATTCCATGAATGGTTATTTTGATACATACCGAGTAGATGCTCAAAATATTGGCAATGAATTTCCGCCTGTTACCGCAAGCGATATTTATGTACATTGGGAACCTTATAAAGATGCTATGCTTGTTGAAAGTCAAAAAACGCCTTTCAATATGTATAATGAAACTACTTTTGATGGACAATTGATTGTTTCAACTTCCGGTGTAACCGGAGCCGGGAGCATGCATTACAAAATTTCAGAAATGGAAAGCAATGATTATACGTTTCTACATCATGAATTGCGTTCCGACCATTTGAATTTCAAATTGAAAGATTCGGTAATGAACGATTACTACATAAGCGCTTACGATCATAAAACGCACATTGATTTCGAAAAACGCACAGGGAACTTTATCAGCAATGGAGATGTTTCGTATATTACTTTTCCGATCAATATGTTCTATACCCGTTCTCTTGAATTTGACTGGCTGATAGATAAAGAAAAATTGGCATTCAAATACGAAGATCCATATTCCGATACGGATTTGTCTGCTACCGAAATAGAAGAATTATATACTAAAAAATCGTATGGAAACGAACTTGTTTCTACTCATCCAGGGCAAGATTCTCTTCAATTTACCACAACTAAAGCCACGTATGATTTAAAAAAATATGAAATTACCGCCGAAGGTGTTCGATTTATTGAAGTTGCCGATGCGGCTGTATTCCCGAAAAACGGAATCGTGAAAATTTATAAACGAGCTGAAATCGGAACGTTGAAACAATCGCAAATTCTTGCCAATACCGACACTAAATATTATAAATTATTCAATGCCACTACCCATATCGAATCACGAAATGCGTATAACGGGAGTGGATTTTATAACTACCTTGATGAAAACAAAGAAAAACAAGTCCTCTTTTTCGATTCACTTTGGGTTAATCGCGAAAACCTGACCCGAGGAAGAGCAAAAATCTCTAACGACAGTATGCAATTTACTTTAAGTCCACATTTTGCTTTTAGTGGAGATGCTTTACTTTTGGCAGAAGATCAATTTCTTACTTTCAATGGAGGAATTAGATTGCTTCATGCTTGCGACACCCTCTCGTATGCTGCCATTCGATTTAAGGGTCAAATTAACCCCGATTCTATTTTAATTCCAATCAATGAGGAAACAAAAGATATTAATAACCGCAGTGTAGTAGCTGCTGTTTCATCCGATAAAAACGGAAGTATTTATACCGCTTTTGCTCGTGCTAAAAATTCACCCGCCAATCCGGAATATATCAGTGCGAAAGGATTACTGACTTTTAATAAAGAATTGGAATCCTTTATTGTTGCCGCTCCCGAAAAATTAGAAAACCTTGAATTGGATGGAAATATAATTTATCTTGAAAAAAATAATTGTGTCGGAAAAGGAGAGGGGATTTTAGATTTAGGCACCAACTTAGGGAGAGTTACTTTTTTCCCCATCGGCACCATCACCAATTATATGCTTAACGATTCGGCTGTTATTCGGATTGCTGCTTCCATGGATTTCTATTTCAACGATGAATGTATGCGTTTGATGGCTGAAGTTGTTGATGGTTCTTATCAATTGGAAGGTATTGATATTGTTGAAAATTTGAATTATCAACATGCATTAATGAATATTTTGGGTGCAACCGAATTTCAAAAAGTGTATCCCGATTTAGCACAGTATTACCGCTTTAAACGACTTCCCAAAAAATTGCAACTTCCTTTTGTCTTTGCCGATATCGTATTGGCGTGGAATCAGGAAACCAAATCATTTAACAGTAAAAACAATTTAGGTGTTGCCGTTTGTGGAGAACGGGAAGTCAACAAATATGTTCCCGGATTATTCGAAATTCAGAAAAAAAGCAATAAAACCAATATTCAAATGTATTTTGAAATTGGAAATGATTGGTTTTATTTTTATTATACCGGCGCATCCAATTCAATGCAAGCCTGTTCTTCGATGGAGAAATTTAATGAAATTATTAAAAATACTCCTCAGAAAAAACGACAATTGGAATCAACTGAAAATGCAGCTTCTTATACCTATAAGTTAGCATCTGTTCAATTAAAAAACAAATTTTTGAAAACACATAATTGGACCAAAGATGAGAATAAAGAAAAAGAAGAAGAATAGTTTTAAGACATAAAAAAATATTGTAAATTTGCATAAGAAATTAAAAAACTAAAAAAATATATATTTTGAAATTGTTTGTTTTACTTTCGCGTGTTCCTTATCCTCTTGAAAAAGGAGATAAGCTACGGGCTTTTAATCAGATAAAAGAATTATCAAAACGACATGATATTTATTTATGTGCCCTCAACGACACCCGTTTACATCCTGAAGCAAAACAAATTTTAGCTTCATACTGTAAAGAAATCCATATTTTTTCTATTTCAAAATGGTCTGTATTTCTAAATGTTACCCGTTTTTTCTTTTCCGGTAAACCTTTGCAATGCGGGTATTTTTACAACCGACAGATACACAAAAAAATACTGAACTTAATAGCGTATATTCATCCCGATCATATATACAGTCAATTAATTAGAACTTCCGAATATGTTAAAAACTGCAAAATAAATAAAACCCTCGATTATCAAGATGCCTTTTCTAAAGGAGTTCTTCGTGTCATGGAAAAATCTCCCATGTGGAAACGTTGGTTTTTATCTATTGAATATGAAAGACTTGTGAAATATGAAAAAGATATTTTTTCGTATTTCGATAATAAAACCATTATAACCAAAGTAGATCGTATGAATATTCAACATCCATCGGCATCCATCATTGAAGTAGTGCCAAACGGTGTTGATTTATCCATATTTACGCCCATTCAAAGAGAAAAAAAATACGATTTGATTTTCACCGGTAATTTTTCATATCCACCCAATATCGATGCTGCCGTGCATTTGGTAAATGATATTTTTCCGATATTAAAAGAAAAACATCCCGATATCAACATTGTTCTATGCGGTGCCAATCCTTCGGCTAAAGTACAGGCTTTGCAACGAAAAAATGTCTTTGTAACCGGATGGGTAAATGATATAAAAGATTATTACGCGCTTTCACGCATTTTCATTGCTCCCATGCGTATGGGAACCGGATTGCAAAACAAACTATTGGAAGCCATGGCAATGCAATTGCCATGTATCACCTCTCCTTTAGCAAGCAATCCTCTTAATGCCAAACAAGATAAAGAAATCATTGTGTGCAACAGCCTCTTGGGCTATGCCGATGCAGTTGATATGCTTTTATCTCAACCCGATTATTATAAAGAAATTGCAACAAACGGATGTTTATTTGTCAATCAAAACTATACATGGGAAAACACTACCGCTATTTTAGAAAACATACTTGTTAAAAGCCAATTGAATTAATCTATGCATACTGAAAATAAAGAACAACAAAAACGTTCTCCAAAAAAAATTAAAGGCTTTGTTTTGATTAATATCCTTATTTCCCTTCTATTGGGAGCATATACCGTTCAGTTCTTTCCTCCGGTTTATTTATTTGCCTTACAAGTAGATTTGTTTTTATTTATTATCTTATATTTTATTCTTTTACAATTTGTGTTGATTCGATTTGTAAAGCGTTTTCTTTTTTACATTTATATTGGTCTAATAAGTTTTGTCCTTATTTCTTCCGTATCGGGATATAGTTGGTCGCTCCGAACCATTTATCACAATGCACAATTAAATACATTTCAATTATTTAGTAGCATTACTTCGAGGGTAGATATAAAACCGGCTATCAATGCCATCGTTCCACATATCAGTTTACAACAACGAATTCAACAAAGAGTAGATGCAAAAGATTCGTCTGTTCGTGCTTTTGCCGTTGAAAAATCATTGCTTTATTTTGATGATTATTATTTTAAATTTGGGCAAATATGCCGTCAACTATCTCTTATTAAATATATTAAAGATAATTATAAATATGTAAAAGACCCTAACGGTTTCGATTATTTTGCACTTCCACAAGAAAGCATTAAACTCATGGCAGGCGATTGCGATGATTACAGTATTTTAATGGCTTCATGTTTGGAAGCCATCGGTGCCGATGTACGTATTATTTGGGCGCCCAATCATGTTTATCCCGAACTGCATTGTGGAAATAAAAAAACTTTCGACCGATATGCCAGTGCCATTTATTCCTTGTTTGAAAATGAAATCGGCGACAAAAAATTGTTCTATCGGTTAGATAAAGACGGTGATTATTGGATAAATATTGATTATACCGATAATTATCCCGGTTCCTCTTACCTGAGTGAAGAAGTATTATCCATCATTTATATAAAATAAACACTATGCCTATTAATTTCGACCTGATTCCATCTCCTTCTTACGTGTTGAATGAAAGCTCTTTACGTATAAATTTGCAAATTTTGGACTTAATTCAAAAAGAAGCCGATGTAAAAATTATTTGTGCCTTAAAAGGTTTTGCTTTTTGGTATGCTTTCCCTTGGGTTGCCGAATACCTGAGCGGAGCTACCGCAAGTTCACTCCACGAAGCCCGTTTAATTGTTGAAGAAATGGGATGCGAAGCTCATACCTATTGTCCGATATATAAAAAAGAAGAATTTGAAACGCTTCTATATTATAGCAGTCATTTGACATTTAATTCTATATCGCAATATGAAAGCTTTTATCCGATTGTAAAAAATCAAGCTAAAAAAGTATCGCTCGGTTTACGTATCAATCCCGAATACAGCGAAGTAACGACCGACATTTATAATCCGGCTGTTGCCGGTTCCCGCTTGGGAATTCCTCGTCATTTGTTGGGAGATACTCTTCCCGAAGGAATTGAGGGGCTTCATTTTCACGCCTTATGCGAAAACGATAGTTATGTTTTGGAACGAACATTACGTGCGGTGGAAGAAAAATTCGGCGATTTAATTCGACAAGCTAAATGGATGAATATGGGTGGTGGGCACCTTATTACCAAAGAAGGATATGATGTAGATCATTTAATTACAATTTTAAAACAGTTTAAACAACGTTATCCGAATTTGGAAGAAATTATTCTTGAACCCGGCGAAGCGGTTGGCTGGCAAACGGGTTATTTAGTTTCGACCATTCAAGATATTCTTCCGCAAAAAGATTTTAACGTTGCCATGCTCGATGTGTCGTTTTCGTGCCACATGCCCGATTGCTTGGAAATGCCCTATAAACCGTCTATTTTGTATGCTCATAACCCCAAAGCTGATGATAAAAATATTTATCGCATGGGTGGATGTTCATGTTTGGCAGGCGATTATATGGGAATGGGCGATTACGCTTTCAACGAACCGCTCGAAATAAACGAACGTATTGTTTTTGAAGACATGATTCATTATACCATGGTTAAAACCACTTTTTTTAACGGAATCCAACATCCTCACATTGCCGTTTGGAGCGAAAACGATGAACTGATTCTTCTACGTTCATTTGATTATGAGGATTATAAAAAGAAGTTATCGTAAATTATGTATTTACATCCCCATTATGAAAAAGAAAAAAATACTATTCTTAGGTGCAAGTATTACACAAGGAAAAATTAGTACGAATTACGTAAAAATGTTGCAAAAAACCTTAGGAACGAATGAATATTTATATGTAAATCATGGAATTGCAGGTTATGAGTCATACAATGTCCGTATTAAATTAGACAAAGCCATCAACGAAAATCCAGATTTTGTAGTTTTATTGGTTGGGACCAACGACATTACCTCTTCGCTCGACCCGAAACTTGCCGAAACAACCCGAAAAATGAAACATATTCCGCATCAACCTACATTAAATCATTATTGTAACAATATCGAAACCATCATTAAACGTTTAAAAGAAGAAACACAAGCCCAAATAGCTTTGGCTTCGTTGCCGGTAATTGGCGAAAATTTGGAATCTATTGAAAATAAAACTGTTTATGAATACAATACTGCTTTGAAACAAATAGCCAAAAAGGAACATATACATTATCTTCACGTTTATGAAAAACAAAGAACCTATCTGTTAGAAAAAATTAACGGAAAAGGAAAAGATTGTGTTGACAGCACTAAAAAAGCATTTAAAGCCCTGTTTTTACACTTCTTACTCTTTGTTCCTCTTGATTCCATTGCACGAAAAAACGGTTTTTTATTACTTACCGATGGCATTCATCAAAATTCGTTGGGAGCAAAATTCATTGCCGATGAAGTGGAAAAATTTATTAAAGCACAATAAGTGTTTGCCCACAGATTATGATAGGTCTAAAGTCAAAAGACTAAAGACAAAAGACGAGAAATCTGTAAGTATTTTGTTGCACGGAGACTCACTGAGTTATACTCAGAGACACACAGAGAAATTCGTTTTTATCAGCAGCATCGGTGTTATCGGCGTTTTATTTTATCATAATTGGTTTTGTATTTCCATCTCCTCATAACCTCCTCACAGCTAAGAACAATATGTCATCCCATTCACCGGGTTTTGGAATGCTTTTCTCAGGATTGTACGGAATACTTATATATATAGAGAAGGCTGATGGCATTTTTTTCCATGAACCGTCTTTATAATATTGTGCAGGATTCCATTGAGGAATAAGATTGAAAACTCGCATAAATTCTTTAGCAATCTTTGTCCTGTAATCATACAGATTTTCCCCAGTCCCTTCCATAAAATAGTTAGCTTTTCCGGTAGTGTCGAGTTGAAGATCTATGATTATATAGCCTTTTTTCAGATTTGTGTCTGCCACTAAACTCATATCAAGATTTTCATTAAAAAAACGACGAAATTCCTCTGTCTCTCCCGGCTTATCTCCGGAAATAGAGGGAAAAAGTATTTCTTGTTCTTTAGGGACTTTTCCATATTCAACTTTATTTACTTGCCCTTGGAGAAAAGAAATAATGGTAAAAAACATACAAATTGTCACTATAAATGGTTTCATTTTTTTCTGATTTTTAAATTGTTTACTCTTTGAAAGGATTTTCTGCAATCGCCTATGTAGTATAGAAATATTTTTGCAAACATACATTTTTTCTTGTTTAGTATTGAATTATTTTTTGCCCACAGATTTACATATATTATAAAAGGCTAAAGACGAATAAGTTGTAAGTATTTTTTCACACAGAGTGCCATTAAGTTTTGCACAGAGATTTACAGAGAAATCCGTTTGAATCGGAACAATCCGTGTAATCGGTGTTCTATTTTACCGAATTTGGTCTCGTATTTACTTCGCCCCATTCCATCATATAAAGGAATTGTATTTCATCCCATTCCCCGGGTTTTGGAATATCTTTATCAGGTTTGTATGGAATACTTATATATATAGAAAAAGTTAACGGCATTTTTTTCCATGAACCCTCTTTATAAATTTGTGCAGGATTCCATCGAGGAATAAGTTTGAAAACTCGCATAAATTCTTTAGCAATCTTTGTCCTGTAATCATACATATTATCCCCTGTCCCTTCCATAAAATAGTTAGCTTTTCCGGAAGTATCTAGGGAACAGGCTATCATCACATAGCCTTTTTTTAGATTTGTGTCTGCCACTAAACTCAAATCAAGATTTTCATTAAGAAAACGGCGAAGTTCCTCTGTGTCCCCCGGTTTATCTCCGAGAATAGAGGGATATATTTTTTGTTCATTAGGAGAGTTTCCGTTTACCTGCCCTTGGAGAAAGGGAAAAGTGGTAAAAAACAAACAAATTGTCAATATTAATGGTTTCATTTTTTTCTTATTTTTAAATTTACGTACTCTTTGAAAGGATTTTCTGCAATCGCCTATGTAGTATAGAAATATTTTTGCAAACATACATTTTTTTTCAATACAGAAAATAATAAAAATAGGTACAAGTAAAAAAGTTTTTTATGCTTTACGCTTCGCGCCAAGTGGGGAGGCGGGAGGGGCTGCTCTCTTTTTTTCTTAACACTTTGAATTTCTGTGCTATATTTTTTATTTTTTGAAAATACCTAAAATGGTACATTACCCCCAAATAGTAAATTACCTAATTATTCAAATTTGCCTTCTTGCTTTAACGAAGATACATTGTAAAATTCTTTTTTTATTGTATCTATCGTTGCTCCCTCAATATTTACTTTATATACCATTACTGTTTCATTATTTGACATGGCAATCCGTATTTGTTCATAGTCAAAATACTTTCCTAAATATTTTCTGAATGTTACGGAATCGGTTAAATAAGCAGTATGTACATCTCCACCATAAACACCACCTGAATATATACGATATGTTTT
>CAYZQG010000026.1:0-15225 GCA_964480685.1 uncultured Lentimicrobiaceae bacterium | reverse complement strand
AACACCTGCACCGAGAAATCCGATACCGGCAACAATCTGTCCCAATACCCGCGAAGGATCGGCAGTGGCGGAACCGATAGTTAATATATAGGATGTCATTACATATACACAGGCACCAATAGCAACCAAGGTATTCGTTAGTAAACCGGCACTGCGTAAACGCCATTCTCTTTCAATACCTATTAAAGCTCCTGCCAACATAGCTGCTCCAATGCGGAGAATAAAATCGGGTAAATCCATAAATTAATAATGTATAATTAAAATTTGTGCAAAAATACATTCTTTTTTAATGGAAAAGAGTAGGGAAGATAATTATTTTATTTGTAAAATAATTCAACACATTAAATCGTTGTATTAGAAAAAAATATGGAATCAAATACATATAAAAAATTTACCCGTAGTATTTCCAACCGCAGAATTGCAGGTGTTTGTGCGGGCTTAGGTCGCTATTTTAACATGGATCCAATCTTGATACGTGTTCTTTTTGTGTGTTTATTTTTATTTGGAGGAAGCGGATTGTTGTTGTATTTGATTTTTTGGATTATTACTCCTGAAGCATAAATTATTAATATCAAAGTATGAATAAAAAATTTGTAAGAAGTAAAAACAGAAAAATTGGCGGTGTATGTGCAGGCATAGCCGAGTATTTGAATATGGATCCCGTTATTGTTCGTGCCGTATTCTTGTGTATGCTGTTTTTAGGTGGAAGCGGTTTTGTGTTTTATATCATCCTGCTTTTCATTATGCCCGAAAACGATGGTAATTTTACCGATTATGTCGAAGTTAACGATCAAGGAAAAGAAATGAAATCGGAGGGTAACCCCAACGGAAATAATATAAAAGAAGAAAAACCCATTGTAGAAAAAGCCTTACATAGAGGTTCTCTATTTTTTGGTTTGTTACTTATTTTCTTGGGAGTTTATTTCTTTCTTCGCAATTTCTTTCCGTGCATCCGAGTCGAATACTGGCTTCCTTTAGTCTTGGTTGGTATCGGATTGTTTTTAATTGTCTTTTCTAAAAAACCTAAAAAAGAATAGTTATGAAATATAAAAATATATTTTGGGGTATTTTATTGGTAGCCATAGGGGTGTTATGGCTACTGCAAAATCAACATATAGTGTGTATTGAGTGGAAAGATGTGTGGATGTTGTGGCCCTTTATCCTTGTGTGGATTGGCATTGGCATTATTCCCGTCAAAGATATTTACAAAATTATATTGGATGTTATTGTTTTAGCTATTGCTGTTGTAATATTGTTATTTGCTAAAAATGAACCGGATAGAAATGATTTTTCGTTAATGAAACTTCAAAATTTATCTCAGACATCTATACTAAACGACAGTAACGACTATCAAACCGTGCATTTATCCATGGATTTAGCTGCCGGAAAGTTTCGCATTAATCCAGGAAAAGAATTGGTAAATGTTTTTGGAAACCGATTGAATGAAAAAGATATTATTTTAACACAAGATAAAGATGTTAAAAATCGGCATGCCGAAATTAAGTTGGATTTTAAAAACTTTATTAACAACTCTGCAAATCGAAACTATGAAATTCAATTAGATACAATTCCGATTTGGGATATTGAACTCAGTATGGGTGCCGCAGACTGTGAATTTGATCTTTCAGCTTTCAAAGTAAAAAAGATGGAAATCGGTGCCGGTGCTTCACAAATTCAAATTAAATTTGGCGATTTATATCCCGATGTTGAATTGGAAATTGAAACCGGTATGGCTTCTACTCAAATAGAAATTCCAAGGTCAATGCAATGCACCATAACCAACGAATCCGGCTTAAGCGATTTAGATGTAAACGGTTTCAAGAAATCGGTAAAAGGTGTTTATGTTTCCGAAAATCAAAACGATAGCATAAAAGGAAGCATTCGTATTCATATTGAATCGGGGATGTCGAATATCAACATAATCCGCTATTAATGCATAGGCAGCTTTTGAAAAAATTGGCGTATAAATTCTTCCTCTTACAAATAACTGTTTTTGGTCTAACAGTTTCCGTTTGCGGACAATCGCTTCGCATGCACTATGAATTAGATACCCTTCAACAAACGATAACTTCCACGATTGTTATTCAGCATATTTCGGCTAAAAATCAAGTTCGATGGCAACAACGTTTGCTGCCCGAAGTCAGCATAACGGCTTTGGATACGCAGGATATTTTATGGGATACCAGCCGGCAAATTCTAACGATTATATGGAAAAGTTTTCCACCATCAGATACTCTTACCTATTCATTTACAGCAAAATTCAATTCCGAAATGCCTGCTTATTTTTTGTGGGGTGAAGGGGCGTTGTTGTTTGTTGACAAAGAAAACAACATTCAAAAATTATCCGTACAAGCTGAATACATTCGAAAATATGTGCCTCCGCTAACCGACAGCATCAAACCGCTTGATTCGTTGTATTATATACAAGTAGGAGTGGGGAATAAAAATCGACAAGGGGATTATACATTATATAAAGGAGATAAAATTTTTGCAATTCAATCCGACAAGGTGTATAAATATCATGTTGGACCTTATGAATCGGCTGAACAAGCAAAAAGCAGGCTGTCGTTTTATAAAAAACATGTGCGTGATGCGTTTATTGTAAAAGAGTTACGCAAATAATGTCGCTTTACAGAGGATGTTAAAACTAAATTCTAAAGACGAAAAAGCTGTAATCCAAGTATGCCGATGAGGTAAATTCATCAGCTTACTTACCAAAAAGTTTTTTTTATATTTAAATATCAGTTATATCAGTTGCATCTGTGTAAATCGGCGGTCTATTCTTACTTTTTCTCCACCACCAATGCATCGGCAACGACTTCGGCGATGCTTTTAATTTTTACGTTTAATTTATAGTGATGGTTGATTTGCATGAGTTGGTCCACACAATTATGGCAGGGGGTAACGACAACGCTAGCACCGGTTTTACGGATTTGTTCGGCTTTAATTTCTCCGATTTTAATACGTCGGTCGTTGTATTCGCTCATGGCTAATTGTCCGCCTCCGCCACCGCAACAGAAGTTATCGTTGCCGTAAGGATCCATTTCCACAAAATCGGTAACGGCACTTTTTACGGCAAAACGCAGTTCTTGTACTAAGCCGCCGTTACGCACCAAGTTGCAGGGGTCGTGCATGGTAACACGTTCTTTATTAAGTGATTTATCTAATTTAATGCTGCCGGAGCGAATATAATTGTTAATAACTTCGGCAACAGTAACCACCTCAAAATCGTAGGTTTTTCCGAGATAGTTCGGACCTTCCCAGCGGGAAGCACGGGAGCCGTGTCCGCATTCGCCCAATACAAGGGTTTTGGCGTTAAGGCGTTTTACTTCATCGTGCAAATGTTTTGCTATGATGCCGGCATGTTCGTTGTTTCCGCTAAAAAGCCCGTAGTTGGTAACGTCGTACATGGTAGAGGAGAGTGTCCAACTTTCCTTTGCGGCATAAAATATTTTCGCCATTGCCGAAATGGAGAGCGGAAAGAATTTCGGTTCGCGGGGATTGAGGGTATAAAGCATGTTTTTATCTTTCTCGTCCAAGGGAATGCGGGCATTTTCGTCCTGCATGTCATCAATGAGTTCTTCTTCCATCCAGTGAATGGTATCCACAAATTCTTCGGTAGGAATACCCATGTTGTTACCGGTGTTGAGGGCGGCATCGACGGTAGCTTGCAACGAAGCGGGAACGAGGTTCATGGCAGCGAGCATTTGTCTGCCAACGCGTACAATATAGGCGATGTCAACACCGATGGAACAATGTTTTACGCAACGACCGCACATGGTACAGGCACCAAAGAGGAGGTCGATCATTTCTTCCGCCATTTTTTCGTCCAAATCGCGGGCATTTACCAATTTTGGGACTATTTTACCGGTCAAGGTACAATAGCGGCGGTACAAAGAAGCCACCAATTCCACTTTTCGAGCGGGGATAAATTTATCTTCGTGCATGGCTTTAAAATACATGCAACTGGTGGCACATAAACCGCAATGAACGCAAGCATTCAGGTGTGTAATTAATTTGCTGTCGGCAGGCATTGTAAGTAATAGTAATGCCTTATCTATCTGTTCTTTTTTTAATTGTTCCATATTAATTTACTTTTTTAGGGGGCCAAACATTTCGCCATCCGTAGAAAAAACCCAAGTGATAACGGGCGGCAAAGAAATAAACCACGTGTTTCAATTTACCTACGGTCATATACAGCAGTAATATACTGACAAGTATGTAGTAGTACATTTCCACGCAGGTGCATAACAGCATATAAGCAGTCATTAAGTGGAAAACAGTTACTAACAGGTTGGCTATATAATCGTCGGCATGACTGAGGTTTCGCATTGTTTTAACGATTGCCCGTTTAACAAAAAGGCTAAAGCCGCAGATAGTCGAAATACATAAACCGAGCATTAAAATCCATTCCAACCAAGAAGGTAATACAAGATTTAAGGCGATGTTGATTAAAAAGAATACAAACAAAAGCAGGGAAACAAAGGTTCCGAGATGATACACCATACCGGCAAAATAGGTAGGAAGGTGAAGGAAAGCCGATTCTTTATGATCTACCATGGCTTTGGTAGAAGAATAGGCGATGGCTTGAGCGATGTTTCCGCTTTTTTTCGAAAAGTCTTTGGGTTTACCCAAACGAATGAGTCGGATAAAATGAGCAAATAAAACTATCGCACAGACAGCTACCGCTCCTAACGACAACCAATGATACCAGTTCATTGTAAAGGGTTTAATTGTTATTGAATAGATTTAAGTTGGTTAAACGCATCCGTCGGGTTTAGGCAAGCCGGCAACACGACAGGCGCCGCGGGCGGGACCTAAAGGAAATAGTTCGTAAATATCTTTTAATTTCAGGTTGCTTTCTTTGCAGATAACCCGAATCATGGGAGCCATTCCTTTTTCTATAAAGTTTTGACGGATAATGTTAATTACCGCCCAATGTTGTTCGGTTAATTCGTTGATGCCATCTTCTTTTGCAATTTCTACTGCAATTTCTTTTGTCCAAATTTCGGGATTTATTAAAAATCCGTCGCCATCAAATTCAAATTGTGCCATAATGAATATTTTTCTTTATTGTTATTAATTGTTTTCTTGGTCGTAGTTATCAATGATTTCGTCGGGACTTAAGTTGCTGTCAGGCAGTACAAAATCGGGACAGAAATGATATTTTACGGAGGTTTGATAGCGTTTGCAATCGGTAAAGGCTTTTTTGTCGGAAAAGCAAAAAAGCTGCATGTAATTTTGTCGTTGGTTTTCGCTAACAAAATCACGGGTATGAATGAGTTTACAGCCTTCGGCGTTCGGACATTTTTCGTTTTCCATGTGTAATTGAATTTTCCGATGCAAAAGTATAAAATTAACTGTAATAAATAGACGAATCGAAATATTTTATTGAATTTTTGCTCTCGGATCTAAAAAGCCGTAAATAATATCAACGGCAATATTGATAAGGATGAGGATAATGGAAATGTAGAGTAAGCTTCCCATAACAACGGGAAAATCGTATTTTTCCAATCCGTTCACAATCATTACGCCTACACCTTTGTAGTCGAAAATATATTCCACATATACGGCACCTGCCATCATGCCAGCGAGCCAACCCGAAATAGCGGTAACCACCGGATTTAGCGCATTTTTTACCACGTGTTTACGAACAACATTAAAAAAACTCAAACCTTTGGCAAAAGCGGTTTGCACATAATTTTGCGACATAACCTCTAAGACCGAATTACGCATGAGTTGGACAACGGTTGCCAAGGGACGAATGCCCAAGGTGATAGCCGGAAGAATTAAATTTTTAAGATCTAAAAATTCTCCGTCGCCGAAATCGCTGACGGTATAAAGGCTTCCAAACATGTTTAGTCCCGTGTAATCGGCTAATAGAAAGGCAAACACCCAAGCGAATAAAATGGCAGCAAAGAAAGAAGGCAATGCCATGCCCATCACCGAAAAGACAATGGCGATTTTATCGAACCACGTATCTTTAAAAACGGCACATAATATGCCTACTATAATGCCTATTACAATGGCAATTAGAATGGCAACAATAGCAAGTAAGGCAGTTTTCGGGAATGCTTCGTTGAGCATTTCCATCACCGGACGTTTGCTTTGATAAGAGCGTCCCAAATAGGGAGTTTTCAACACACATACATTTTCTTTGCCGAAATAAAAAAGGGGATGAGCTTTGTATTTAGCAGTATCTAAATAGAATGTACTTTCTGTATGGACGGCATTGTGAAACGAAACAGGTAAAAAATCGTTACAAAAATTCAGGTAACGAATACCCAAAGGTAAATCAAGCCCTAAATCTTTTTTTACCGCTTCTTCCGAACTAACGTCCGAACGTTGCCCCATGGTCATAGTAGCCGAATCGACGGGAAGAACGGCAAAAAGAAAAAAAACAACGGAAAATACGCCCCACATGACCAATAATCCATATCCTATTCGTTTTGCGATAAAGCGTATCATTCTTTTACTTATTAGGCAATTTGATGTAATAATTGAATCAGATGACGGCTGTATTCCGATTCTTTTTGTTTCGATATCAACGCAATGGCATTATGTATCTTTGATTCAATCACGGTTTGGGCATATACAATTCCACCTTGTTCTTCGATAATATCAATAATCTGAAGCATTTTAGTTTCATCGCATTGATGATTTTCGTATACATCAATGAGAGCTTTTTTTTCGACAGGTTTTATTTTTTGTAAAACATAAATGAGCGGTAGTGTAACGATATGTTCTTTTATATCTTTAGCAAAATCCTTGTCTTTAAGTGTTTTATTATAATCTTTCAAGTCGTCTTTGATTTGAAAAGCCATGCCGATGTCTACACCGGCTTGTTGTAGTCGGAGGGATGTATCCTTGTCGGCATTCACGGAACAAGCACCCAAAAAGAGGGCGGCACCAAAGAGAGAAGCTGTTTTTGAGGCAATAATTCCATAATATTCTTCTTCGGTTGTATGGTAACAATGGATGTTTGAAAGTTGGAGAATTTCTCCTTCGGTCATTTTTTGAACCAAAAGTGCAATGTAGTTCGATAGGGTTGAGTCGTCGCTTGATTGTAAAAGTTGCATACATTTGGCTAACAAATAATCGCCCAATAAAACGGCTGTTTTATTATTCCAGCGGGCATTGACGGTTAGGTGATTTCTTCGCTTATCGGCATTGTCAATTACGTCATCATGAATTAAGGAAGATACATGTAAGAGTTCTAATATTGAAGCAATTAAATGTGTTTTTGGATTTATTTTTCCATTCATCGCAGCGGATAGCAGTACTAAAATCGGGCGTATTTGTTTTCCTTGTTCGGTGCTGATATACGATAATAAATTATGAATGAAAAGATTATCGTTTTTTAAAACGTTTTTAAATATCTTTTCAAATTCAATAAATTCTTTTTCGATAGAATCAGGTACAAATGGGTGCATTACTAATCGTTTCAATGTTATAATAATTTGCAAAAGTACATTTTTTTAAATAACAAACGGATAAGAATTTTCACAAGATAGGATTCAAGGGAAAGATGGTTTTTTAATAAGAAAATAGAATAAAAAATCGAAGGAATAAGAAAAGGAAAGATTTTTTTTTTACTTTTGCAAAAAAATAAAACGAAGCATGGCAAAAGGTTCTAAAAAGACAAAGAAGTCAAAATCAAAAAAGAAAGCTTTTTCATTTTTAAAAATACTTGGGTATTTAATAGTAGGTTTCTTTGCGTTGAGTATTTTTTTAACGATAGTATATAAATGGATAAATCCGCCTATTACGCCTTTAATGGTTATTAGAAAAGTGTCGGATGACGCTAGCATTAAAAAAGATTGGGTTGATTTGGAAGACATTTCACCCTATATGGTATCGGCATCTATGGCAGCCGAAGACAATAATTTTTTAGGACACAGTGGTTTTGATTTTGGGGCAATTCAAAAAGCTATTGATACGAATAAAAAGGGTAAGAAAAAACGCGGAGCCAGTACTATATCCCAACAAACAGCGAAAAATGTATTTTTGTGGTCCGGACGGTCGTGGGTTAGAAAAGGACTTGAAGTATATTTTACTTTTTTAATAGAAAAGATGTGGAGTAAAGATAGAATTATGGAAGTGTATTTAAATGTAATAGAAATGGGAGATGGTATTTACGGTTGTGAAACCGCTGCTGAAACGTATTTTCATACATCTGCAAAACGATTATCGAAAAGGCAAGCCTGCTTAATAGCAGCTTGTTATCCAAATCCTCGCCGATGGAGTCCGGCAAATCCTACCAATTATATAAAAGGAAAAGCCAACCGAATTTCGTATTTGATGGCCAAATTGGGTCCCATAAAATTTGATGATAAACACATTGAAAAAGCTCAAAAAAGATATAAAAAGAGAGAAGAAAAACGAATAAAACGTAATGATGGGAAAGTGTTGGAATTGTAAAACGATTTCTTTTATCCTTGTCAAATATAATTAAAAAATTCGTTGCTTTACTCAGAATAACAAGTGGCATACTTTGTAGGGAGCAATAATAATTTTATTTATATATGTTCGATATTTTTGCCGTATGTTATGTTTAATTTTTATACTTTTGTAATAAATAAAATAAAATAATATTAAATAATGAAAAAGTTAGTTTTTAGCATATTATGTCTATCTTTGATGTTTATTTCCTGTCAAGCACAGGCGGATAAAATGCAAAATGAAGACCAAACGTCCACAGCACAAGCATCCGTGGATAGCAAAATCAATCCTGAAAATCAAGTATCGGGAACGCCAATGCAAATAAATACGGAAGAATTTATAAAATTAGTACATGATTTTAAAAGCAATCCCGGATGGAAATTCAACGGCAATAAACCATGTGTAGTTGATTTTTATGCCGATTGGTGTCGCCCATGTAAAATGATGGATCCAATCATGGAGAAATTAGCCAAAGAATATGACGGTAAAATAAATTTTTATAAAGTCAATATTGACCAAAATAAAGAATTGGCTCAAGCGTACAACATTTCGTCCATTCCTTTTTTCTTATTTTGTTCTATCAACGGACAACCACAGGCTTCGATGGGCATGATGGCGGAAGAAGATTTACGAAAAGCATTAGACAGTATATTAAATCAATAAATTATGCCTACAGAGCAGGAACTTCACGAAGGGAAAGTTGTTAAGATTTCTGAAAATACCGTGCATGTAGAAATTGTAGTAAGTGAGGCATGCCATCAGTGTAAAGGGAAAGAATCCTGCATGGCGTTTAATTCCAAAGAACGTATCATTGATATTGATTGCAGCAATCCTCAGGATTTTAAAATAGGAGAAAATGTGGAAGTAAAAATGGATACTTCATTAGGGTTTAAAGCCGTAGCGTATGCGTATGTTTTACCGGTGATTTTCTTGATTGGTGGTTTAGTAATTGGAACACAATTGATAAAGCAAGAATTAATCGTTGTGTTAATCTCTATAAGCATTTTGGTTTTGTATTACTTGCTCTTGTATTTGTTGAGAAAAAAAATAAATAGAAAATTTAAGTTTAACATTGTTAAGAAGATATAATTCATTAGTATAAATTTTTTTTAAAAGATTCAAAAAATATTTTGCGAAAAAGGATTTTAATCGAAATAAAAGCTATACTTTTGCAAAAAATTTTTTTAAAAATATTCTTTAATTAATATAATTGTAATCATGACAAAAAGAGAAATTGAAGTTATTGAAAAAGAAAGTGTAGTAATTAAATTTGCCGGTGATTGCGGCGATGGAATGCAACTTACGGGCACATTATTTTCCGATACTTCTGCCATGTCAGGGAACGATTTATCCACTTTTCCTGATTATCCGGCCGAAATCCGTGCTCCGCACAATACCGTTGCCGGGGTTTCCGGTTATCAAGTTCATATTGGAAGAGAAATCAGCACTATCGGTGATAAATGTGATGTGCTGGTAGCCATGAATCCGGCATCATTAAAAGCAAATATTCAATGGGTCAAAATTGGAGGGTCTATCATTGTGGATGCCGATACCTTTATTGAAAAAGCTTTTGAAAAAGCCGGTTGTACAACAAATCCTTTAGAAGATGGCACTTTATCAAGTTATAATGTTATTAAAGCACCTATTTCATCGCAAGCCAAACAAGTTGCTATGGAATTGGGAGCAGAAATAAAAGAAGCAGATAGAACAAAAAATATGTATGCTTTGGGGATAGTTGCTTATATTTTTGATAGAAATATTGAAAAATTATCCAATCAAGTAGCTAAAAAATTTAAAAAGAATCAAAAAATTGCTTCTATTAATATCAGTGTTTTAAAAGCAGGTTATATTTTTGCCGAAAGCATAGAGGCTATTGAATCTCGTTTTCATATATCTACAGCTACTTTACCCAAAGGAAAATATAGAAATATTGCCGGAAACATAGCTACTGCATGGGGATTGTTAGCTGCCTCCGAACGTTCGGGAAGACCTTTGTTTTTAGGTTCTTATCCTATTACACCCGCTACCGATATTTTGGTTGAATTGGCTAAACATAAATCATTGAATGCACACGTCATGCAATGCGAAGATGAAATTGCCGGAATATGTTCTTCCATAGGTGCTTCCTATGCAGGCTCATTAGCGGTTACTTCGACTTCGGGTCCCGGTTTATCATTAAAATCGGAAGCTATCGGATTAGCGGTTATGACCGAACTTCCTTTAGTGATTGTTGATGTACAACGCGGAGGCCCTTCAACCGGTTTACCTACTAAATCAGAACAGGCAGATTTATTGCAAGTGTTATACGGTCGTAACGGTTCATGCCCTTGTCTTGTTTTAGCGGCTACTTCACCAAGCGATTGTTTTGAAACCACTTATCAAGCAGCTAAACTTTCTATCGAACACATGACTCCGGTAATTCTTATGACTGATGGATACATTGGTCAAGGTTCCGAGTTGTTTCGTATTCCCAGAGTAGCCGATATGCCCGATATTATACCTCCCTTAGCCCTAGCAAACGATAAAAATTATAAACCCTATCGTCGAAATGAAGAAACTTTGGTTCGCCAATGGGCAATTCCCGGTACCGAAGGCTTAGAACATCGAGTAGGTGGTTTGGAAAAATCGGATATCAATGGCGTTGTTTCTACGGATGCCAACAACCATGAAACAATGGTCAAATACCGTAATGATAAAGTACAAAAAATTGCCGATTTTATTCCCGAACAAGAAGTTATTGGAGATAAAGAGGGTGATTTATTGATAGTTAGTTGGGGCGGAACAAAAGGACAAACCTACGTTGCCGTTAAAGAATTACAAAAACAAGGTAAAAAAGTTAGTTTGGCTCATTTTAAATACATTATGCCGCTTCCAAAAAACACGGCTGAAGTGTTTTCGAAATTCAAAAAAATACTCGTTTGTGAATTAAGCGATGGTCAATTTGCTAATTATTTGCGTATTACTCATCCACAATTTAACTACATGAAATATAATAAAATTAAAGGTATTCCATTTACCACCATTGAATTAATGCAAATTTTTAACCAAAAATTAGAGGAGGAATAAACTATGAGTTTTAGTATGATTGAACGTTCAACAGTTCCGTTGTCAAAAGAGGATTTCGCCAGTGATCAAATGGTTAAATGGTGCCCCGGTTGTGGTTCTCATGCCATCTTGGCATCGTTGGAAAATGTATTTCCTAAAATAGGATATAAAAGAGAAAATTTTTGTTTAGTATCGGGTATAGGTTGTGCCTCTCGTTTCCCGTATTATGTCAATACTTTTGGTTTTCACGGTATTCACGGTCGTGCTACGCCTATTGCCACCGGAATACGTGTTTCAAACCGCCAATTAAGCGTTTGGGTAACCGCCGGTGATGGCGATTTAATGGCTATCGGTGGAAATCATTTTATTCATACCATCCGAAGAAATGTTGATTTGAATATATTATTATTTAATAATCAAATATATGGATTAACAAAAGGGCAATATTCTCCTACCACTCCTTTCGGACAAATTACAAAAACCTCTCCTTACGGAACGATTGAAAATCCGTTTGAAATAGGTAAAATTGTGTTGGCATCGCAAGGTAGCTTTTTTGCTCGTGTGTTGGATAACAACCCGAAATTGATGATTGATGTAATGTTTGAAGCTGCTAAACATGACGGTACTTCGGTTATTGAAATTTTGCAAAATTGTGTTATCTTTAATGATGGAGCTCATAAAAATATTGCCGATCGTACAACGGCTGCTGATAAACAATTGATTCTTAAACATGGCGAACGAATGATTTTCGGAAAAGACAGAAACAAAGGTATCCGAATAGGTTCAAGAGGTTTAGAGGTGGTTGCCATTGGTGAAAACGGCATTACCGAAAACGATATTTTGATTCATGATATGACTCAAAAAGATGCGGGAATTCACAATATGTTGGTTGATATGCAATTACCGAATTATCCCGTTGCCTTTGGTGTAATTCGTTCCGTTCCTTCACCAACGTATGATGAACTGATGGATTCTCAAATAACGGAAGCTCAAGCTACCTCAAAAATTAAATGCGTAGATGATCTTCTTAATAGTGGCGATACATGGGAAATTTAAAATAATAACTAATTCATATAAACAGTCTCTTTTTGAAGGGGCTGTTTTTTTATATAAAGATTTTTATTGTTTTTGTTTATAACTTAAATATCAGTAAATATGTTATATCCGTTAAAATTTAAAGCCATTTATAAAGAAAAAATATGGGGAGGTACAAAGATTAACACCGTATTAGGTAAAGATTTTTCTCCCTTGTCTTCTTGCGGTGAATCGTGGGAAATATCCGGAATTGAACATGAATCGAATAAAGTTATGAACGGATTTCTTAAAGGGAATACGCTCAATGAGCTACTTAACGTTTATATGGGTGATTTGGTAGGAGAAAAAGTTTTTGATGTTTATGGCGACAAATTTCCCTTACTTATTAAGTTTATTGATGCCAAGGATAATTTATCGGTTCAAGTGCATCCCGATGATTCATTGGCTAAAAAATCAGATATTGAAAATGGCAAAACCGAAATGTGGTATGTGTTGGATGCCGAGGATCATGCTCGCATACAAATTGGTTTTAACACTCCCATGACCAAACAAAAACTTGAAAAACATATCCATGCAGGTAATTTGGAAGATGTTTTGCATTATATTGAAACCAAAGCAGGGGATGTTTTTTATATTCCTGCCGGTAAAGTTCATGCTATTGGGAAGGGCGTTTTATTGGCTGAAATTCAGCAATCGTCCGATATAACCTATCGTTTGTATGATTATAATCGAAAAGATAGTACCGGTAATTTACGTCCTTTACATCTACAAGAAGCTTATCAAGCAATAGATTACGACAACAATGAGCAAGAAGTATTGCGTTCAATACCAGAATGTAATAAAACATTAACATTGGTTCGTTCGCCTTTTTTTATAACAAATGTCATGTTGTTTGATAAAAAAGTAGAAAAAATTTATGCCGATATGGATACGTTTGTGATTTATATTTGTCTCGAAGGGCATGCTCGTATTCAGTATGCTGAAGGAGAAGAATGTATTTCAAAAGGGGAATGTTTATTAATGCCGGCAATTATTGAAGATGCTGTTTTTATTCCCGATGGAACGTGTAAATTGTTGGAAGTTTATTTACCCTGATTTTTCTCCAACTCATTCACTCGTTGAATTAAATCGGGAAGATATTCAATGCTTCCCAAAGCTTTTAACCCTTTCATCATAGATAATGCCGGACTTCCGATGACTTTATCTCCCTTTTTAACGTTTCTATGTATACCGGCTTGAGAACCTGCTATCACGCCGTCTTCAATTGTGATATGGTCTTTTATACCGACTTGACCGGCAAAAACACAATTTTTCCCGATTTTCACCGAACCTGCAATACCACAACAAGCCGCAATAACCGTATTTTCGCCAATTTCACAATTATGAGCTACTTGGGTTAGGTTATCAATTTTAACCCCTTTACGAATAATAGTGGAGCTAAATGTCGAACGATCAATGCATGTATTGGCACCGATTTCTACGTCATCTTCAATGATTACATTGCCTAATTGCGGAATTTTTTCGTAACTGTAATTTTCGTTTGGCATAAATCCGAAGCCATCGGCACCTATAACAGATCCTGAATGTAGAATACAATCCATTCCGATAAGACAATCTTCGTAAATTTTTACGCCGGCGTATAAAATGGTATTATCTCCAATCTTTACATTATCGCCTATATAAGATAAAGGATAAATCTTCGCATTATCACCTATGCTTACATTCTCTCCAACTACAACTCCTTCACCGATATAAACGCCGTTTCCGAGCTTGGTTTCTTTGGGAACATAAGCTCCTTTGGCTATGCCTAATTTCTGAGGTTTGAGACTTTCGTAGAATTGCAGTAATTTCACAAATGCCATTTTAGGATTTTGAATTCGGATTAACGTACAAGAAAGTTTTTGTTTAGGATTAAAATCGTCTTTTACAACAACGGCACTGGCTTGGGTAGTATAAATAAACGATTCGAATTTTTTATCAATTAAAAAGGCTAATCCACCTTCTTCACCTTCATCTATTTTTGAAAATTTGTAAATAATCGTATTCGGATTTCCTTCCGTTTTTCCTCCTAAAATTTGAGCTACTTGCTTAACGGTAAATTTTAAATTCGTCATTTTTATTCGTCATTAATTTTTTACAAAAATAACTAATAAATAAGTGTAAAATTGTTTTTTCTGCTTATTTTTATTACAATGTTTCCGTATTAAAAATTCGTGTATTTTTGTACATAAAGAAATGATGAGAATTTAAACATATTAATCTATGGTAATTATCGGTATAACAGGGACAATAGGAGCAGGTAAAGGGACAATTGTAGATTATCTTATCGCAAAAAAACAATTTAAACATTATTCTGTCCGCTCTTTTTTGTTGAAAGAAATAGAAAAACAAGATCTTCTTCCCAACAGAGATTCCATGGTTATGGTTGCTAATCGTTTACGTGAAATGCATTCGCCTTCTTTTATTGTGGATGAACTGATGAAAGAAGCCATGATAGATAATGTCAGCAGTGTCATTGAAAGTATACGTACCGAAGGGGAAATACTATCTTTACGGAAACAACCCGATTTTTATCTTTTTGCAGTTGATGCGCTTCCCGAAATTCGTTTTCAACGTATTAAATTACGTTCTTCGGAAACAGATCATATAGATTATCAAACTTTTATTCAAAACGAACAACGTGAAAGCCATTCCGATGACCCG
>CAYZQG010000025.1:11071-15836 GCA_964480685.1 uncultured Lentimicrobiaceae bacterium | reverse complement strand
CGGTCTTACTTCCAGACTCATTATTAAACATTGCAATTCTATACCATGAAGGTGATAAACCCTGATAACCATAATTATGTAAAACATTTTCACCAAATATTGTTACGCATAAACCTCCTACATAAGGTGCATATTGATATTTCCATAAAAGATTTGCTGTATTGATATCATAAGCATATAGTGTCTTGGATGTAGATAAATAAATTGTATTTTCATTTATACCACCTACTTGACAATCTTTGAGCAATTCATCAATTTCAACAATTTGAGGTTCATTTTCCCATACCAAAGGTTGTTTCCCTGTTTTTTTTTGATAAACTCCTAATTTTCGAGCATGTCCTTCTTCCATTTTATATACATTGCTAAACACAACGTAATCATTTGAAAAAACCGGATCCCAAAAAAAATCAGGAAATGAATCTTTAAAAAATGGCACATGCCAAACAACACAAAGTTTTGTACTATCTAAATTTGATTGATAAGCTAACTGTTCTTTATCACAACCATAGCATGAGAGAAAAGATATAAGTATTAACAATAACACGAATTTCATACAAATTTATTTTTCTTCTGTTTCAAAAAAACTTCCATATGCACCATTTAACAAATTATACATTGCTAATTTAATATTTGCATCATTTCTAACTTGCATATGAGAAGAGCCATATAATGGTATAGGAGAATGTGTTGCATAAGGTAAATTAGCTGCACTATTTGCAATAACAACCCCATCATTTAAATAATATGTATAACCATTAATTTCATCTTGAGAAAATGGGAGTTTATTATATTTTCGTGCTCCAATAATCACTTCCCATTGAGCATTTGCTCTTTCAAAAAATTTAACACCTTTATTCCATGCTCTTGATTTATTAGCATTTTTATCCATTTCAATTAAAGCTGGAATTGAAACTGCAGGATTCCAAAAAAAAGTACACATATAAGTTTTCCACCATTTATTATAATTTGATTCAAAAGTATTGTATTTATTGACATAATAATTGTATTGAGGTTTAATTGTTTGATTATAAAATCCATAGTCATCATTCGCTTCAAAATAACCAACACTATTTGGACTTGTTGTAAACCAATTTACTGTACGCCAAAATAAATTTTCTTCTGATTCTACTCCATAAAAAGCCACTTTTGGCATATTACGATAAGAAATATAGTTTATATCATTATTTAAAACTTCAATCCAATTAGCACCTTCAATATAATCATTAGTTATAGAATGATAATAATCAGAAAAGAAAGCAGGCAAAATATCTTGAGTCACAATACTACAAGCATAACCTGTTCCTTGATTTGTCCTACCTACCCTATTAATTATATTGTCAATAATATTAGCCTGTATGTTTCCTAAAGAAGCTTTAGGTCCCTCCATGAGAGACAAACATGCTCCTTCAGCCATCTGTAGAATTAAATTTCTATTATTCAAGATCTTTGCACCTTGTAAAGGAGAAGAAACAGTTACTATTCCTCCATAACCTATTCCATAAACAGGGGGTGGATTATCGGGATCTTGAACAAAATCTAAATGTAATAATGTACGACAAACAAGTCCTCCTTGACTATGTGCAATAATAAAGGCGCTATTTGGTGACATTTCTCTAGAAAAATAATCATCTGAAGCAATACTTCTAATATCTTCTCTTACTTTATCAGCAGCAGCACATAAACTTCCTTGTGTACTATTATTATAATCAAGTCGAGTTGTAACAACTTCTCTAGCAGGAAATCCATTTATATTAAGAGCATTATTCCAAAATGCTTCAGATACTTTAATCCAAGCTTCGGATGAACCACCTAAACCATGAATAAAATAAACTCTTCTCTCGATGGTTACTTGTGTTTGAGGTGTTTCTGAAATTGTAAACCCATCAAGATGAAAAATAATTCTATAATCGTTGATTCCAATAATTTTATCAAATCCAGTAATAGGAGGTAGTTGACAAAACACATTTAAATATATTAGTAAATATATTGTTATTAAAATAATTTTTTTCATTTTTATTTATTATTAAATTAATACTTGATTATTTTTTTATAAATTTGGTTTTAATAATTTTTTTATCTTTAACACATCTAATAAAATAAATACCTCTTTTTAATGATGAAACATTTAATTTAATTTCATCGCCAGAGAAACATTTTTTTGTAATCATTTCCTTTCCTAAAGAATTGACAATTTCTATATCAATTTTTTTATTCATATAAAAAGGTAATTTTACAGTTAATTCATCTAAAACCGGATTGGGATATACTTTTAACTCAGCCAATTTTTTTTCAAATTCTTGATATTGAATTAATTTTAGATTATCAACATTACCATTTTGTTAGGGAATATTATTTGATATATTTATTAGAGTGTCTCCATCATCAATGATCATATAATTATAATAAGTTATTTCATCTTTTTTTTGATATCGTATTCCACTTATTGGTAATGTGTCAAATGAAATTTTAATTTCATTTAATGGATAAATTATTTCTCCATTTTGACAATAAAATGATTTATGAGATAATATTAATAATTCATTATTAAAATAGCGAATTTCATTTGTAAGAGTGTTAAAATCAATTTCAATTTCAATATTATCTTTTACTGCAGTAATAATATCATTATTAATATTGTTTGTTATAAACCCTGCTTGATTAAATGAACTTACAACTTGATCTGGATTCATAGAAAAAAAATGATAATAATTTCCATAATCATTAATTTGATCATTTGACAATATAAAACTAGTATCTAACTCAGTAGTAGAAACACTATTTAATATATTGTCATTATGATCATATAATGTAGAACCATTAACATTTAAAATATACTTACCCACTTCAAATTGATAATCATTTTCATAACGTGGAAGTTGAGGATATGTATATATCATCGTAAGAAAATTATTTATTATTATATATTCAATATTTTCTTGTATATTATTTGAAGTAAAATTCACTAAATCAAAATCTGGGATACTATCAATTAATATTGAATCAGGCACAGAAAAATATGATGTTGTAATAGTAGAGCTCTTTACAATTCTTTGTGGAACCTCTTGTGAATAAATACCAGTATTAAAAAAAAATACAATTATCAAAATTATATTTTTATTTCTTAAAATTTCCATATTTAAATTTTTATTTTTTAATAAACTTTTATTATTTATCTGTTTTTTTTTTGTACTTCTGTAAGTTCAAAATGTGTCAAAGACATTTTACTTTAGGGTTTTACCCTCCTTGGATGTGGTCGGGGGAATAAGTATTTGTATTGTAAATGCTAAGGTACTTATTCCTTGCACTCCAGGGTTAGCTGCTGCAAACGGGACACTTATTTGCAACAGCTATAAATGCCAAATTTGTATACAAATCTTCCTTTTTTCATAAATATTCTATGATAGGATTTAATTAAAAACGTATTTTTAAAATCAAATATAAATAATGCATCCCTTGAAAATACACAAAACACATTAAAAATAATACCGTTATAAAATAACACGATTATATTTACAATTTCTTTTAATATTCGGTTCATATTTTATACTTTTTACGATGCAAATATACATTATTTATTTAATATTATTTTAAAAGATTGAAAAAAAAATGAACTGATTTATAATATCTTAAAATAACATCATATTTTTTCAACCAAAATAAGTTTATTTTTTGGAAGAAAATTTGAATTATTTTGAAATTATACGATACTAAACTTTTTAGTATCTTTGCAAATCAAATTTTTTATAAAAAAACACATTAAAAGAATGAAAAAATTAGGATTAATCACCATTATTAGTTTGTTTATCATAATGGTTCAAGCCGATGAAGGTATGTGGTTACCATACCTCTTGCAACAACTCAATGAGCAAGACATGCAACTCAAAGGCATGAAAATAACGGCTGATGATATTTACAGCATCAATAAAGGATGTTTAAAAGATGCCGTAGTGCTTTTTGGTGGCGGCTGTACGGGCGAAATCGTTTCCGATCAAGGTTTATTGCTTACCAATCATCATTGCGGTTACGGAAGCATTCAATCGCAAAGCAGTTTGGAACACGATTATCTTACCAACGGCTTTTGGGCAATGAATTACAACGAAGAGCTTCCTATTCCCGGATTAACGGTAACTTTGTTAGTATATATGAAAGATGTTACCAAAGAAGTACTGATGGATGTTTGTCCCGATTTCATGAATGAAGAACAACGAGAACGAGCCATCAACAACAGTATTAATAAAATTATTCAAGAAGTTACACAAGGCACCCATTATACCGCGGTTGTCAAACCGATTTATGGAGGAAATCAATATTTATTATTTGTCAATGAAGTTTTTAGAGATATTCGTTTGGTTGGAGCTCCACCTTCCAACATCGGTAAATTCGGAGGCGATACCGACAATTGGATGTGGCCCCGTCATACGGGCGATTTTTCCGTTTTCCGTATCTATTGCGGACCTGACGGCAAACCGGCTCCCTATGCAAAAGATAACCTTCCCTACAAACCAAAAAAGCATGTAGACATTTCACTCAAAGGAATACAAAAAGATGATTTTACATTCGTTATCGGCTATCCCGGAAACACGGATCAATTCATAACTTCGTGGGCGGTTGACATGATACAAAACCATATCAACCCCATTGCCATTGATTTACGCACACAACGCTTGGATGTGATTAAACGATACATGAATGCCAACCCCTTGACTCGTATTCAATATTCAGCCAAATCAGCCAGTATAGCCAACGGTTGGAAAAAATGGATAGG
>CAYZQG010000025.1:8377-11061 GCA_964480685.1 uncultured Lentimicrobiaceae bacterium | reverse complement strand
GGTGAAAACAAAGGATTGAAACGCCTTGATGTCATTAATAAAAAGAAAGCATTAGAAACCGAATTTACCCAATGGATTAATAAAGACGAAAGCCGTAAAATCAGATACCAAGGATTACTTCCTGCTTACGAACACTATTACAATCAATACACTCCTTTAAATACTGCAGCAATTTATTTTCGCGAAAGCGTAAACAGTATTGAACTATTGAGTTTTGCTATGAATTTTTCATCCCTTATCAAGGAAAGTATTCAACAGCCAACCATGACAACTGAAGATGTACAAAAACTTCGCGATAAATTCAGCAATGCAATCAAAGGATTTTTTAAAAATTACAATCCGCAACTTGATAAAGAAATTTTTGTTTTATTGATTACAGCCTATTACAATCAAGTAGATAAATCTTCACTGCCCCCCGAAACGGTGAAAATGATTAAAAAATATAAAGGTAATTTTAAAAAAATGGCAGATGATATATATGCAAAATCTCTCTTTGTAAATCAAGAAAAGTTATTGGCGTTTATCCATACCTATAAACCATCTCAATACAAAAAGCTACAAAAGGATCCGGCATTTGCACTCATCTATCCCTTACGCAATCAATATTCCGAAAAAACATATCCTCAATTAGTTGCTATGATTAAACAAATGGATAGTTTGGAAAGAATATGGACGGAAGCTTTGATGGAAATGCAACCCAATAAAGTTTTTTATCCCGATGCCGATTTAAGCATGCGTGTTACTTACGGAAAAGTGGACGGTTATCATCCTGCTGATGGGGTAGATTATTTCTATTACACCACCATTGAAGGAATTATGCAAAAAGAAAATCCCGACATTTACGATTATGTGGTAGAAGACAAACTAAAAGAATTATATAAGCATAAAGATTACGGCAGGTATGCCGATGCCAACGGAGAAATGCCCGTTGCATTTATTGCCACCAATCATACCACCGGCGGCAATTCGGGAAGCCCTGTATTCAATGCCGAAGGTCAATTAATCGGCTTGAATTTCGACCGTTGTTGGGAAGGAACCATGAGCGATATTCAATACGACCCCACCCAATGCCGTAATATCTCTGTAGATATACGCTATGTATTGTTTATTATGGATAAATTTGCCGGAGCTAAACACCTTGTGGACGAAATGACCTTGGTGAAATAAACGGACAGCATTGTTTTGCAAGTTGGTGTGAGCCAAAAAATCGCTCTGCTTTCAGCAATTAAAGTGATTAATATTAATCGCAAAAAATTTACTATTTCTTCATTTCTCATCATGCATGCTTTAAAATGAATTATTTTTACTATTTTTGCAAAAAAATCAATAGACAAAAATACTATTTAAACAATAGTTGTATGAAAACAAGACTTTTTGCCCTTTATATTATTATATTATGTGTAAGTGTCGGTTGCAAAGACGATATACCCGACCAATCATTAAACGGAACCCTATTGTGTAATATGCAATGCAAATACGATTCCGGAGAAAAAACACTACATAATTTCACAAGCGTAGATTATTCCTACGATAGCGACACAAAAACATTAACACTCAAACACATCAATGCAGGCTTTAATTGCTGTCCCGATAGTTTAATTGCTTATTTTATACTTAGTCGAAACACACTCTTTATAAATGAAATAGAGAACAATCCCAAATGCAATTGCAACTGTTTATATGATTTGAATTTTATTATTGAAGGCGTTGACCCATCAACCGATAGTTTATGGTTTATTGAACCGAATATCGGGACACAAAACGTACTGCGATTTGGGATAGATTTATCGAATAAAAAACAAGGAACCGTTACCTTAAAACGGACTCAATATCCATGGAATTAACCTAACGTAACTTTCAGTCCTAACAGGTTTTTGTAAAAAACATATCAAATATATCTACCCGTTCTTTTAAACCTGTTAGGTCTTATAATAAAACAAAAAGAAATGAAACAAGAAATTTTTGAGTCAGGTGTTATTTATCATATCTTCAATCGTGGAAACAACCAAGAAGATATTTTTAAAGAAGATAAAAACTATCTGTATTTTTTATCATTAATAAAAAAGTATCTTAACCCATTAGCGGATATTTATGCATATTGCTTATTGAAAAACCATTTCCATATAATATTACGGATAAAAGAAGATTATTTACTTCCCGATAAATTAAAACAGAAACCTTATTTAGCCTTTTCAAATTTGTTTAATGCGTATTCAAAAGCTATTAACAAAGCATATAATAGAAAAGGAAGCCTTTTTCAAGAACATCTTCATCGAATTAAAGTTAATGATAATAATTATCTAATACAATTGATTGCTTATGTTCACTTAAATCCCGTAAAACACCACTTTACAGAAAATTTTAAAACATATATTTATTCTTCCTATTCAGCTTATATGTTTCCGAAATCATCTTTGTTGGATTGTAAGTATATTTTAGAATTATTTGGGGATAAGACCAATTTCGAATATTGGCATGACTTAAAAAAACTTTATTTAGAAAACAGTATAAAAGATATTTAACTTTCAGACCTAACAGGTTTTTGTGAAAAACATATCAAATATAACTACCCGTTCTTTAAACCTGTTAGGTCTTATTATAAAACCATTCCCATAATACTTCGGGAAATAAGACTTTTAACTCATCCATAAATTAAAACAGCATTAACCTAACGTAACTTTCAG
>CAYZQG010000025.1:0-8277 GCA_964480685.1 uncultured Lentimicrobiaceae bacterium | reverse complement strand
TTAAACCTGTTAGGTCTTATTATAAAACCATTCCCATATTATACTTCGGAGAAAAGAAGGCTATTCACATCCCGATAAATTAAAATGGTTTTCGACCAATAAATTACTAGCCCATCCCCCTTTTTCTCTTATATCTTTTTACTTTTCAACAATACCACAAAATAAAAGCGTTCTTTTTAAGTTATATCAATAGTTAATTGTAAAAATAACTCCCTTGGAAAGCACCATTGTTGTAGAACATCTTACTAAAAAATTCGGAGATTTCACCTCTGTAGATAACATTTCTTTTGACGTAAAAAAAGGAGAAATATTCGGTTTACTTGGAGCTAACGGAGCAGGTAAAACCACAACAATCCGTATGTTATGCGGTTTATTGATTCCTACTTCCGGCACCATGAAAGTAGCCGGATACGATGTATTTACCCATGGCAAAGAAATCCGTAAACACATCGGCTATATGAGTCAGAAGTTTTCGTTATACGAAGACCTGACGGTAATTGAAAACTTGGAACTATTCGGAACCATCTATAAAATAAAAAGAGATATTCTCCGAAAACGGATATTGCAAATCATTGCCCGTCTCCAAATGCGTGAATTTGCAAGCAAACGTGTTGAATCTTTACCTTTAGGACAGAAACAAAAATTAGCCTTTGCCACCGCACTCATTCATAATCCGGAAGTAGTTTTTTTAGATGAACCTACCAGCGGAGTTGACCCATTGGTGCGACGTGATTTCTGGAATATGATTTACGAAAGTGCTTCAAAAGGAGTAACTATTGTTGTTACAACACATTATATGGATGAAGCCGAATATTGCAACCGTTTATGTTTTATGTCGGACGGTAAAGTAGAAACCATTGGCAACCCTACTGATTTAAAAACACACTACCAAGTTGATTCGATGAACGGAGTTTTTCATAAAATCACCAAGCGATAAGTTGTCATGAAATCATTCAAAGCCATATTAATTAAAGAATTTAGGCATATATTCCGCGATATGCGTACCTTAATCTTGATAATAGCCATGCCCATTATATTGGTTATTCTTTTCGGTTACACCATTCGCAATGAGATATCAAACACTAAAATAGCCGTTTTAGATTATTCACACGACACCTATTCCAAGTTATTGCTTGAAAAAATGACAGCATCCACCTATTTCAAGATCACTAAAGTTATTAACTCGGAAGATGAAATCGAAAAAGCCTTTCAACAAGGCAAAATAAACATGGCGGTTGTTATACCCCGTAATTTTGAAGAGAATATTGTTCGCCTTAAAGAAGCCGATGTACAACTTATCATTGATGCCTCAAACATAAATATAGCCACTACGATAGAAAGTTACGGCAAACAAATCCTCATGGATTTTCAAAAAGAGATAAACGAAGGACAAGCCGATTTTCAACCCTTTGATGTAAGTATAAAAATGCAATATAATCCCTCGTTAGAAAGTGCTTATATGTTTATTCCAGGCAATATTGCTTTGATAATGATTATTGTTACCGCTTTAATGACTTCCATTACCTTATCGCGAGAAAAAGAAACCGGCAGTTGGCGTATGTTGTCAATCACTCCCGTTCATCAATTAACAATGGTTGTTGCCAAAATAATCCCGTATATGATTATTTCTCTTATTTGTACTGTCATTGTTATCGTTTTGGGGATTTTTATGTTTAAAATGCCCATGGAAGGTAACATCATCTTACTTGCCTTGGTATGTATCCTATTTATGTTCACAGCATGTGCTTTAGGCATATTAATTTCAGTTATCACCGAATCGCAACAAGTAGCCATGATATTGTGTATGCTGGGATTATTTTTACCCGCTTTACTTCTATCGGGATTTATTTTCCCCCTTGAAAACATGCCTATCCCATTGCAAGTGTTTGCACACATTATTCCCACAAAATGGTTTATTATTGCCCTGAAAGACATCATGATTAAAGGAGCCGGTTTGGTAACCGTTTGGTTGCCCGTAACTATTTTATCAACTATGACTATCACACTCATTGCCGTGAGCGTACGAAAATTAATGTCGAAAAATGTTTCCTGATTCAAAAAAAAACATTCCCGATTTAATTTACGAAAATTGTTATCGCTAATCATTAAAAACGTATCCTTTTATCACAAAAAAAATTGTACTTTTGCACACTATATTTTAAAACGCATAATTTAACAAAGAATGAATATTTTAAGAGAAAATATCGGTCAATTAAATGATATTATTACCATAGAAATAGTCCCAACAGACTATAATGAACAAGTAGAAAAATCGCTCAAAGATTTGAAACGGAAAGCAAACGTTCCCGGTTTCAGAGCCGGACACGTCCCTATGGGAATGATTCAAAAAATGTATAAACGTTCCATTGTTGCCGACGAAATTTCAAAAATGATTAATGACCAATTATTGAATTACCTCAAAGAAAACAACATAGATATTCTATTTGAACCTATCGCCCTTCCCGATAAAACCAAAGGCGATTTTGAAAAAGAAGAAGACAGCTTCAATTTTTCATTTGAAATAGGAATCCATCCCGAATTTGACATTGATTACGAGAAAGCAAAATCCATTAAATTATTAAAAATCAACGCTTCAGATAAAGAAATTGATGAAGAAATAAAAAAACTTCAACATAAAACAGGAAAATTCTCTTCCACCGAAACGGTTGCCGAAGAAGATATGATGTTAGTTACCGTTTTGGCAGAAGGTGATGTTAAAGAAGAATTTACATCTTCTTTATTATTAAGTTATGTAAACGATGCCCATCAGAAAGACTTTATTGGTAAAAAATTACACGACACTTTCAGTATCAACACTACCGAAATTTTTAAAGGCGACTATGAACGCTCTACTTTCTTAAAAACAAAAGTTGAAGCCTTAGCCGATGCTCCCACAACTATAAACGTTAAAATTGATGCCATTCACCATATTGAACCTTCTGAACTCAATCAAGAATTCTATACGAAAGCCTTCCCTAACGGAAATGTAAACGATAAAAAAAGCTTGAGAAATTATTTCAAAACTCAAATTGAATTGGCATACGAACGCGATGAAAAAATGTTTTATCGTTCCAAAATCATGGATTATCTCATCGAAAACACCAACATTACTCTCCCCGACGATTTTATAAAACGCTTTTTAATTGAAACCAAAGGCGAACAATATACCCGTGAAAACATGGAAGAACAATTTAAAGATATTAAAACTTCCATTATATACCAATTAATAGAAGATAAAATTGCCAAAGACGGCAACATTAAAATTGAAAATGACGAAATAAGCCACTACATCAAGGATTATATTCGCAACAGTTATTTCGGAATGAACTCAAACGAAAATCTTTCGGAAGATCAAGAAAAAATGATTACCAATTTCAGTAATGAAATGATGAAAAAACAGGAAAATGTAAAAAATGCGTATGAAAATGTTTTCTCCGAAAAAATCATCAACGAGCTTCTAACCAAAATAAATCCGAAAATTGAACGAGTAAGTTTCGATCAATTTCTCGAAGCTGCCGCCGAAAAATCCGAAGACAAAAAAACAAAAAAAGCAAGTTCAAAAAAATAACCCGAAATATCAATAGACCATGAACGATGAATTCAGAAAATATGCCGTAAAACATGCCGGCATCAACAGTATGACCTTACACAGATATACCTCTGTAATGAATGAATACATCACACCCAATATCATTGAAGAACGCCAATTAAATGCCGTATCAATGGATGTATTCTCCCGTTTGATGATGGATCGCATCATTTTTTTGGGAGTACCCATTTTTGATGATGTTGCCAATATCATTCAAGCTCAGTTATTATTCTTAGAATCGGTTGATTCAAAGAAAGACATACAAATTTACATTAATTCCCCCGGTGGTTCGGTATATGCCGGATTAGGTATTTATGATACTATTCAATATATTGAAGCCGAAGTAACTACAATTTGTACCGGAATGGCAGCCTCGATGAGTGCCGTATTGTTATGTGCCGGAGTCCCCAAGAAACGCTCTGCCTTAAAACATTCTCGCATCTTGATTCACCAACCCATGGGCGGTGCTTCGGGTCAAGCTTCCGACATTGAAATCGAAGCTCGTGAAATTCAAAAGGTAAAAAAAGAATTATACGAAATCATTGCCCATCACAGCGGTCAACCGTTTGAAAAAGTTTGGGCTGATGCCGACCGTGATTATTGGATGTCGGCTCAAGAAGCCAAAGATTATGGCATGATTGATGAAATTTTACAAAGGATTTAATCCTTACATTCCATTATGGCGAAGAAAGATAAAGATAAAAGATATTGCGATTTCTGTGGTGCTCCCGTCGGAAACGATTTATTGCTTTTAGACGGTGTGCATGCCAATATATGCGAAAATTGCGTTCTAACCGCAAACGAAATCATATCTAAAATAAATAAAGATAGAAAAAAAAATTCCACAACCTCATTTACTTTTGATAAAAAACCTGCCGAAATAAAAGCATTTCTCGACCAATACATTATCGGACAAGAAGAAGCTAAAAAAGTTATTTCGGTTGCGGTCTACAACCACTATAAACGCATTCGATATTATCAACAACGACAAGATGAAGAAGTTGAAATTGATAAATCCAATATCATCCTTATTGGCGAAACCGGAACCGGTAAAACTTTATTGGCAAGTACTATCGCCAAATTGCTCGATGTCCCCTTTTGCATTGCCGATGCAACCGTTTTTACACAAGCCGGTTATGTAGGCGAAGACGTGGAAAGCATTTTAAGCCGATTACTTCAAGCCGCTAATTATAAAGTGGACAAAGCTGAAAAAGGCATTGTTTTTATTGATGAAATTGATAAAATTGCCCGCAAATCCGACAATCCGTCCATAACACGCGATGTATCGGGCGAAGGCGTTCAACAAGCTCTTTTAAAACTTTTAGAAGGAAGCATTGTCAATGTACCCCCCGAAGGCGGAAGAAAACATCCCGAACAACAATTCATTCAGGTAAATACTAAAAATATTCTATTTATTGCCGGCGGTGCTTTCGATGGTATTGAAAAGAAAATTGCCTCCCGCATGAATACCAAAGTAATCGGATATAAAAAGAAAGGCGATCATTTGCATGAAGATGAAATACTCAAACACATCACTTCTCAAGACATTCGTTCCTACGGCTTAATTCCCGAAATTTGCGGACGTTTCCCGGTTATTACCTATATGTCGAAACTGGACGAAGATGCCCTCAAACGCATTTTATTAGAACCGAAAAATGCGTTGATAAAACAATACAAAAAGCTATTGGAAATTGATGCTATTCATCTCAAATTCGATGACGATGCTATACAAAGTATTGTCGAAAAATCGGTTGAATTAAAATTGGGAGCCAGAGGATTACGTACTATTATCGAAAAAATTATGACCGATGCCATGTTCGATTTTCCTACTTCCAATCAGAAAAAATTACACATCACCAAAGACTATGTCGAACATAAATTAGCCATCATTAATCAATAAATCAATCAGAATACTATACTAACATTTTCAAAATTTAAAATCATATTTCATACAAATGGATTTAAAAAAAATATTAACAATTTCAGGTAAAAGCGGTTTATTTCAAATCGTTGTTCAAGGTAAAGACCGTATCATCGTTGAATCGTTGCAAGATAAAACTCGTATCCCGGTTTTTACTTCGCATAAAATCAGTACATTGGAAGATATCTGTATTTTTACGGAATCGGAAGAAAAACCATTAAAAGAAGTATTTAAAAAAATATTTGAAATGGAAAATGGCAATCCTTGTATGGATTCCAAATCCGATAACAATACACTAAAAGCATACATGGAGAAAATTCTTCCCGAATATGACAAAGACAAAGTGTATGTCTCGGATATGAAAAAGCTGTTTTCATGGTATAATTCTTTGTTGGAAAATAATTTACTCTCTTTCGATGAAGAAGAAAAGACCGACGAAACGCCTACCGTAACCGAATAAACATCTACGCTATGTTGCCAAAAGACAAGTTTATCTGCATGCAAGAAGATGAACTTATGCTTGTTGCCGAAAAACTATTGCAGAAATATCCATCACAGCGTATATTTGCTTTAGACGGCGTGATGGGTGTGGGAAAAACTACGTTTATGAAATACATTTGCCGCTACTTACACAGTACCGATACCATTTCAAGCCCTACATTCTCCATTGTCAATGAATATACACTACCCCAAAAAGATATACTATACCATTTCGATTTCTATCGCATTAAAAACCTAAGAGAAGCTTTGGAAATAGGCTTGGAAGACTATTTTTACAGCAATCGTTATTGCTTTATCGAATGGGCTGAAAACATAGAGAAACTGCTTCCTCCCGAAACTATCCATGTAGAAATACGTACCGAAAACCCTCTCGGTAACGGCAATAGAATTTTTATTTTCTAAACACAAACCGCCAGCAATCCGCGTTCGGTTTTTCGAGAAGTATCGCACACGGATTACCCCAATACAATCTACCCAAATACTATAATTAAATGAATTCAATAGACTTTTCTCTTAAATAGTTTACCGATGTCAAATCTACAATAGTAGAAATTAAATGAATTCAATAGAGGTTCCTATTCTCTGAATTTCATTCTCTAATCTACGTTCTATCCAACTCGGCACTCGGCACCCGCTAATTATAACATACACGCTAATACGAATATTTATTTTTCCAAAGTACTTTTAAGCGGGCACGCATTTCTTTTTCACGCGTATTATCACCGGGATCATAAAATAAGGTTCCGCATAATTTTTCGGGCATGAAGTCCATTTCTACAAAATTACCCGGATAATCGTGTGCATATTGATAACCTGCTCCATAGGATAAATCTTTCATCAATTTAGTAGGAGCATTGCGAATGGGTAAGGGAACGGATAAATCGTTTGTTTTGGCTACCGTTTCCAAGGCTTTTTCTATTGCCATGTACGATGTGTTGCTTTTAGGCGAACAGGCTAAGTAAATGGCTGTCTGCGACAAGATAATGCGAGATTCGGGCATACCAATCATGGTAACGGCTTGAAAACAATTAGTAGCTAATAATAAAGCATTCGGATTGGCATTACCGATGTCTTCCGAAGCCAAAATAAGCATTCGACGAGCAATAAATTTCGGGTCTTCGCCGGCAGCAATCATCCGAGCCATCCAATACACGGCAGCATTTGGGTCGCTACCTCGTAAAGATTTGATAAATGCTGAAATAATATCATAATGCATTTCGCCCGATTTATCGTAGATATGCAAATTTTGCTGTACAACAGTCATTACCTTTTCGTTGGTAAGTATAATTTCTTTATCGTCCGAAAGCAGTGAATAAACAGCCAACTCAAAAGCATTGAGTAATTTACGCACATCACCACCGGAAATATACATCAAGGCATCGGTTGATTCAACGATAATTTTCCGCTCTACTCTTTCGTGCATAATTTCTTGAGCATGCATTAAAATCTCTTCTAAATGAGATTTTTCCAAAGGTTTTAAAACATACACCTGACAGCGAGACAATAAAGGTGAAATAACTTCAAACGAAGGATTTTCGGTAGTAGCACCTATTAAAGTTACAATACCTTGTTCGACTGCTCCTAAGAGAGAATCTTGTTGCGATTTACTAAAACGGTGAATTTCGTCAATGAATAAAATGGACGATTCGGACGAATTTTTAGCACTGTCAATCACATCTCGGATATCACGAACGCCCGAATTGATAGCACTGAGTTTATAAAAATTGCTTTTCATTTGATTAGCAATCAAGTGTGCCAAAGTAGTTTTTCCTACGCCGGGAGGTCCCCATAAAATCAGCGAAGGTATTTTTCCCGAGTCTAAAGCTTTACGGAGAATGGCTCCCACTCCTACCAGATGTTCTTGCCCGAAATACTCATCAAGAGTTTTCGGACGCATTTCTTCGGCTAAGGGAATTGATTTCATGATTGTATAAAAAAACTGCCAATTCAGTATATTATACCGATATTGGCAGTAATATATTAATTATAATTATTTACATTCACTACAGATAATATTTTTTACGGCTAAATTTTCACGAATTAAAACGGAATAGGTTTTAATTTCATTGCAGAAACGACTGTGATTTTTTTCGGCTGCCAAACGACAAGCTATTTCAAATTTTTTGGATGTATATGTTTTTTCATCAATGCTGTAAAGATTTAAATAAGTAAAGATAAAATCTTCACTAACAGAAGGGTCATTGATAAAAGGATCCATTGTTTTTCGGGCAAATTCATAATCGGCATAATCGATAAAGGTGGCAGC
>CAYZQG010000024.1:0-17225 GCA_964480685.1 uncultured Lentimicrobiaceae bacterium | reverse complement strand
GGTTAACATGGCGCAAAAAAGTATACTGATAAACACAAAAAATAAATCGTATTTATATCTTCCTGAAGCTATTACAGGATAAATCAAGGAAAAAAGAATAATAAGAAAACCTATCAAACCGAATTGTATAAGAAATAATAAAAATTGATTATGGCTTAATTTACCTGTATCTTTTAATGAAGATTTAGATTGTTGTAACTGATTAACAAATTCTTTTTTAACATCACCCGTACCGACACCTGTTAAAATGTTGTTTTTTATTAAGGATAAGGAATTTCTCCATAAATCAAAACGTTGAGGCATTGTATAGCCGAATACGGAGCCGGTTGTTTTATAATCGCTCAATTCCCATAACAAGCCGTATAAACGTGATTTAAATCCCAAACGATTCAAATATACTACGTTGGCAATACCATTTTCGACATAATGAATATCCTCATCCGATAAATGTGCAACACCTATTCGATCTTTTCGCAAGCCTTTTGAGTTTAAATATCGAATAAGGGTTGGTTCAATTTTATGTTGTTTGTTAACATCATAATCATTAAAATTTATTTTACTTCGTTCATTCCAAGCTTTTTCTAATTCTTTTTTACAAACGTAAGCATTCACATAATGTCCGTTTTCGATTATCCCATTTTCATGCGTATAAGGATTGCCGTCGATGGTAAGAGAATCGGTTTTATCTTGAGAGACATCAACAGCATAATACTGTTTTACTAATACATACGTATAAATTATTCCTACAGTTGAAATACCTACAAATACTAAAGGTAAGAAAATACGATAAATTTTATTTTTATTTTCAAATAACTTTTTAATTACGAACAACAAAAACACAAGCATTAAAATAATAATAGCCGTCAAAGCACCGATATAAAAAATTAAAAATAAAAGCCAAAGAAGTAGACCGACAAGTATGTATTTCTGCCATTTTTGTGATTCATCATTGATAATCAAATAAAGAATAACAAAAACCGAAAAACAAAGATTCATTTCAAAGCGGATATATGAAATAAAGATTGCCATTTCGCGTTTATCCGCCAATTCGTGAATCTGATACATTGAAAAACCGTATACAGTACTGATTAGCAAACCTAATAAATATACTTTTAAAAGATTATGAAATTCAAAACGGGTAAGCGGTTTAGTGGTAGCAAAAATTATTGGGAGAAACAATAAGGGTGTTTTCATCCAAACACTTTTCCATCCTTCGGACCTATTTTCGGTAAAAATCATCCAAACAACATATACTAAAAAAATCAGCAGAGAAATAAATAAAAAACGATTATTTTTAATGGCATTTATTTTTTCAAGAAATTTTCCTTCGATAAACCAATTTACCACTAATATAATTCCTCCAATCGTCATAAACGGACGGCAAAAAGGAATCCCAATCAGCAGCAACATCATTGCCCCAAAAAAGATAATTCTATGAAATAATTCCCTGTATTTCAATACAAAAATATATTATGATACGTTATTTTTTTCCGTTTAGTGCGTTAAAATATTTTTCTTTCTGTTGTAGTATTTCTTTCACTTTATTAATTTCAGGATCATGAAGTAGAGCGGCTTCCGATCTACCCTTTTGATAATAATAGCGAGATACGATTTCAAGGTATAATAATTCTTTAATGTCTTTTTTATATCGTTGAAGATCATTACTTTTTTCTTTTTTTACAATATCTTTTAATCGTTCTATCTCTTTAATTGTTTCGGGCGAGAAATGATCGTCTTCCATACTCTTTCCCAACAATTTCAATTGCTTTTCGGTAAATGTTTCATAATCCATTTTTTGAGACGAGAAAAAGGCTATAAAATCGTTATAGATGGCATCTGTAATCTCAAAATCCTTAACAGAAGCTATTTGATTGTTTTTCAATTTATATTCATTGGCATAATTAAAAATTATTCTATTTTCGAGCATAGCCAATAAAATCGTACTATATTCTTCGGGAGTAATATAAATATCGGGTTCTACACCGCCATAATCAAAAACAATTCTGCCGTTTTTAGTTTTGAAAGCTATTGCATTTGAATCGGATTTGGCTTTCGATTCGCCATTAATATCTTTCGAAGAATAATCATATTTCTGAATACATCTTCCCGAAGGAATATAATATTTTGAAACGGTAACCTTTAGTTTGGTATTATAACTCAAAGGAACAATATTTTGTACCAATCCTTTACCAAAAGAACGTTGACCGATTATCAATCCTCTATCTAAATCCTGTATTGAACCGGCAACAATTTCGGAGGCGGAAGCACTGTATTCATCAACAAGAATAATTAAGGGTATATGAATATCAATGGGTTCATTCTGTGTAAAATACATATTATTTTTTTCAGCTATTCTACCTTTTGTACTCACAATTAGTTCTCCTTTATCAACAAACAAATTGACTAAATCAACGGCTTCGTTTAACAAACCGCCACCATTGCCACGCAAATCAATAATTAAACTCGTTATACCTTGTGATTTTAATTGTAGAAAAGCATTTTTAACATCCGATGCGGCATTTTCCATAAACTGAGACAGTTGAATGTATCCGATTTCATTCGTAATTTTACCTGAAAAAGTAACATTTGGAAATTTAATTTCTTCTCTTACAATACTTTTAGTTATCGTATTTTTTGTTCCGTAAGGTTGAATTTCAAGATTGACGGCTGTTCCGGGTTGTCCTTTTAAAACAGCACTCACATCGGAAACCGATTTTCCTTTAGCACTGTTCCCATTGATTTTAATAATTTTATCTCCGGCTTGTAAACCCGATTTAAAGGCAGGAGTTCCTTCGTACGGCTCTGAAATTAGGACAAAATCACTGTCTTGAACAATCATTGCTCCAACACCCCCATACTGACCTGTGGTTAAAAGTTTGAATTCTTCCATTTGTGATTCCGGATAATAAACCGTATACGGATCTAATTTGTTTAACATCGCTTTTATGGATTCTTCAACCAAATCACCGGTATTGAAATTATCAACATAATTTTCGTTTAATTGCTGTAAAAGTGTGGCATAGATGTCAAGATTTTTGGCAATATCAAAATCACTACGAACAAAACCAACCGTAAGTGAAGTGGCTAATACAAATCCTATGATTAGGAGTGAAAATCTTTTTTTATGTTTCATATTTCAAAATATTTTAAAAAAAAACGTAATCCCTTACATTTTATTGCCATTAACTAAAAACTAAAAAAAATAGTATCATTCAATACTTTACGAAAAGGACTGGACTATTTGCACAAAAAATTGAATGATTAACTTATAATCAAACATTAAAACAAATAAAAATCCGTATACAGCTCCGTAAAAATGAGCGGTATGACCAATATTATCCATATTTTTTTTAGCCATATACATGGAATAAATCAAAAATAATACACCAAAGATAAAAGCCGGTATCCCAATAGGAATCAAAAAGATATATATTTTTTGCGTAGGATACAATAAAATACCGGCAAATATCACTGCCGAAGTGGCTCCTGATGCTCCAACAGCTTGATAATTGTAATCTTCTTTATATTTTTTTAAATCAAAGATGCTTGAAATAACAATCGAAGAAATATATAGGAGCAAATACATAAAATGTCCTTTACTATCAAACAAATAAACATACGAATCTTCCAATAATTCTCCAAACATCCATAAAACAAACATATTAATAAATAAATGCATCCAGTTGGCATGTATAAAGCCGTAAGACAACAATCTATACCATTGGCGTTGATATGCAATTGCATAAGCATTGAATGACAATTGATAAAAAATATTGTTTCTCAATAGTGCCATTACCGAAACTGCAACTGTTACGACTATAAGAAATAAATTAACCATAGTATGCAATTCTATTAAAATTTTAGAGCACAAAAGTACACATTTTAACCGTTTGTAAAGGGATTTATTCTATCAAAAATCAATTTTTTATAGGCTTACTATTTTAAAAGATACAGGAATTTTATCTGTTTTTTTAAATAAAATTATTTTTTAGTTTCTAATTAAATAAAAAAAACTATTTTTGCTAAAAGAAATTATGTGTTTCTATTTTTAGTATTTATTTGTTAATTAAATATTTATACAATGAAGAATAGTTATCTTTTGTTAATTGGGTGTATTCTTTTCTCTTCAATTTCAGCACAAACTCCTTCAAAAAACCGAATGGTTCCGCTTACGGCGACCATTGATGCTACCTTTCCTTCCATCACCTTGCATTGGTTAGGGCAAGACAGTACTACATCGTATGATTTATACAGGAAGGAACGAAATTCCGATTCGTGGAACAAAACCTTAGCAACCGGATTAGCGTCCGGAACTCGCTCTTTTACTGATACGAATGTGATTGTTGGTGAAGAATATGAGTATTTAATTAAACGTAATTTTACCAATTCTCCTTATAGCGGTTATAGTTTTATGCTATGTGCCATTGAAAGACCGGCAATGTACAATCAAGGCATTCTAATTTTAGTAATCGATACGTTGACAACCGATAGCATATTATTTGAAGTAAACCGATGGATTGAAGATGCCGAAGCTGACGGTTGGGTTGTGAAAACTATTGAAGTAAATCCTTCGGATGATGTAACTGATATTAAAGCAGCAATTGTTGCAACATATTGGGAAAATGCAGATGAAACACAAGCATTATTTTTATTGGGTCAAATTCCGGTTCCTTATTCCGGAAATATTTGTCCGGATGGGCATCCCGATCATTCGGGGGCTTGGCCATCAGACGGCTATTATGCTGAAATTGATGGCAATTGGACTGATATAAGTATTAATAATTCTACTTCAGGAAAAGAAAGAACTACAAATATTCCGGGTGATGGTAAATTCGACCAATCCATTTTCCCATCTACGGTAGAACTTCAGCTTGGCAGAGTAGATATGAAAAAATTGCTGTTGTACAACAAAAGTGAAGTAACCTTATTAAAACAATATCTCGATAAAAATCATGCTTATAAAAACAAAGACTTTACACCCATCAACAGAGGACTTATTAAAGATAATTTTACATCTTATATAGAAGGATTTGCCGGTTCGGCATTCAGTTCTTTTTATACCCTATGTGATACTCAAGTTTATAACATAGGCTACAACGCCATTTTATCCGATAGTGATTATCAATGGGCTTATGGCTGTGGTGGAGGGACTTACACCAGTTGTAGCGGAGTAATAACTTCTTCTAATTTAGCCACCGATACCTTACAAAATATTTTCAACTTTATTTTTGGCAGTTATTTTGGTGATTGGGATAATGAAAACAGCTTACTACGTTCCGCTTTAGCCAGCGGTTCCTTGTCCGTTGCTTGGTCGGGACGTCCTTTTTGGTATGTGCATCAAATGGCTATGGGATACCCAATTGGTTATTGTGCCAAACGAACCATGAACAACAGTAACACATATTACCAAGGAGCAGCACCTCAAGGTGTTCATATTTCTTTATTAGGCGATCCTACTTTAAAGGCTCACGTTATAGCTCCTCCTTCTCAGGTTGTTGCCGATTTTAAAGGAAATAAATGTTTTGTTTCTTGGTCGCCTTCCACTGAACCTGTTTTAGGATATTACGTTTTTAAACGAATTGGTAAAGATAAAGCCTATCAACTTCTCACAAATAAATTAATCACCGACACTTCTTTTATCGATGAATCTACTTCCGATTCAGCCGTTTATCAATATCTTGTAAGAGCTGTTAAGTTGCAATTTACTCCTTCGGGAAGCTATTATAATTTAAGTTTAGGAAAATATGATACCGCTTACAATGCAATTGCTTTTGTTTCGGTTAAAGATTTAAACACTTTCAATCAATTGAGAGTATATCCAAATCCTACTCAACATCAAATTACAATAGAAAACGGTGATATGCTAATGAATGAAATTACGGTATTTGATATCCTCGGAAAGGAAGTAAAACATGTATATATTTCTACTTCAAAATCAACCCTTGATATTTCAGATTTACAAAAAGGAATGTATCTCTTAAAAATCAAATCCGGAACCAGTTTTATGACTAAAAAGATTATTAAAGAATAGCTTATTTGAGATTTTTACGTACAAAAAGACTGTTTCAACAACAAAGTGAATATTATTTATATGAGTATTGAACCATTATTAACAAATAAAATTAACCTAAATATGAAAACAATTATTCTTATTTTAACAATTATTGCATCCATATTTTTACAATGTAGTCATAGAGAAAATCATGAAAATGCGAGCGTTACAATTACCTGCCATGTAAACGACATCAATATTTTAAACAAAAAAATTCATCTTCGCATTTATAATCAAGGTGATAAATTGATATGTGATACGATAACCGACCAAGCCGGAAAAGCAAATGTTACATTAAAGACTCAAGAAACTTACTATGTTGATGCCTATGGATTTGATGAAGAAGGATATTATATTGACGGCTCTTCTCGTTTACATTTATCTTCAGATAAACCGATTCAAAAGTATGAAATTTTTATGAATTATTCTTCTTTATTTTAAGGTCTTGTGAGTAAATATATAATTTTATCAAATATGGAAGTATTTTCCATCACACCTTGAAACAGTTCCGCTCCCGGACCGAAAGCATATATGGGCACATTTACACCTGTATGTTCAAATGAATGAAAAGAGACATATTTAGCTATTTTTTTATAAGCTTCTTTTTTATCTATTTTATTTATTGAATCCAATACTTTCATATCTCCACATTCGTGATCGGCTGTAATAATGACTAAAGTTTCTCCGTTTTCAAAAGCGAAATCATACACTATTTTTACAACATCATCAAAATCAATTATTTCTTCTTTAAAATACGGAAAATTATTAGCATGACAAGCCCAATCAATTTGAGAACCTTCTATCATCAACACAAAACCATTGGTATCGTTAGACAAAACAGTTAACGCTTTTTTCGTACAAACAGACAATAAATCATGTCGATGTGATGCAGATGAAGGATGCTTTTTGGTCAATAGAGCTATAATTTTATCCGACTTACAAGAATCGAGATTGTTTAATTCGGTAACAACAGTATAATTTCTTTTAGTTAAACTATCCATAATATCTAAGCCGTCTTTTCGTTTATTGGACAAAAAATGATTCCGTTGTCCTCCGGCAGCAAAATCTATATTAGCATCTTTTAATTGATAAGCAATTGATTCATATTTATTTCTATCCGAAACATGCGCATAAAACGAAGCAGGAGTAGCATGCGTTATTCCACAACTTACCACAAAACCGGTAGCGATTCCATATTGTTTAGCCCATTCAAATAAGGTTTGATTATATGTTCCATCCTCATTCATAGCAATATAGCCATTATTAGTTTTCTTTCCGGTAGATATGGCACTCCCTCCTGCCGCCGAATCGGTTATTGAATCGTTTAAACTATATGTTTTAGAAAATCCATGATAAGGAAATTGATTCATATTTACTGCTGAATCTGACCGTAACCATTTCAACACCTCTACTTGAACAGGTCCCATACCGTCGCCAATTAGAATTATTACATTTTTAGGTTTTGATGATTGTGCTGAAACCGACCCAACAAACGATAGATAAGTAATTATTATAAAAACAGTTAAAACAAATTTTCTCATAAAAATGTTTTTTTTGCAAAAGTATACTTTATTTCACATAGTATTGTTGACAATTACATTAATTATATATGAAGAGTTACGGGATTTTATATACTTTTGCAAACACTATTATTATAAAATAATCATACGGAATATGAGTAAACAACAAACGATAATAGCTGCTTGCTGTCTTAAAGGCAAAGGCTTACATAAAGGCAAAGAAGTAAACATTACTTTCCATCCCACTGAAATTAATCACGGAATTGTTTTTAAACGAACGGATATTAAAAACGACAATCTTATCCCCGCTTCGGCTGAATTGGTAACAGAAACAACCCGAGGCACTGTACTTACCAACAAACAAGGTGTTTCGGTCAGAACAATCGAACATGTTATGGCTGCTCTTGCCGGTTTGGAAATTGATAATGTTTTGATAGAACTCGACAACGAGGAAATTCCTATTATGGACGGAAGTTCTGCGATGTATGTCAACCTTTTACAATCTATTGGTATTTGTAAACAAGATGCAGATAGAAAAGTGTATGAATTAAAAGAAGTTATTCAATGGAAGTCTCCCAGTTCGGATATCGAGTTTACGGCAATTCCTTCCGATACATTTAAAATTTCTGTTTTAGTTGATTACAAAACAAAAGTTTTAGGATTACAATATGCTGAATTAAATACTATTAAAGATTTTGCTCGGGAAATTGCTCCTTGTCGAACATTTTGCTTTTTACATGAACTGTTACCTCTTATCCAAGCTAATTTAATCAAAGGTGGAGATGTAGAAAATGCAATAGTATATGTTAATGATATAGTGGAAGAAAATGAAATTTCACAAATTGCAACTTTCTTTAATCGCCATGATATACGAGTAGAAAAAAGCGGAATTTTGAACAACATCCGTTTACATTTCGACAATGAAGTAGCACGTCATAAACTGCTTGATGTAATCGGAGATTTAAATTTAATAGGACAACCTCTCAAAGCTCATATTATTGCCAAATATCCCGGTCACGCATCCAACACACTTTTTGCTCGCTTGATTGTAGAAAAAATAAAGAAAGAAGAACAAATTCCGGTTTTTGATATTAGTCGTAAACCTATTTTCAATAGTAATCAAATCAAAGAGAAAATACCTCACCGTTTTCCCTTTTTATTGATTGACAAAATTATAGAACTTACCGACACGCGTGTGGTAGGCATCAAAAATACTACTATCAACGAAGAATTTTTTTCCGGTCATTTTCCAAAAGAACCCGTTATGCCGGGTGTATTAATTGTAGAAGGAATGGCTCAAACAGGAGGTATTTTGGTATTGAATCAAGTACCCGACCCCGAAAAATACATCACCTATTTTCTTAGCATGGATAAAGTTAAATTTCGCTCCAAAGTTAGTCCCGGCGATACATTGATTTATGAAATGATCCTTTTAGAGCCTATTCGAAGAGGACTTGCCCATATGAAAGGTAAAGCTTATGTAAATCAAAAAATTGTAGCTGAAGGAGAATTTTTAGCACAAATAACGAAAGAATTTTAGACTACCGAAATAAATTTTATGCAAAAAAATCCCAAAACCAATAAATGGACGTATGCTTACACATTTACCGTATCTACCGAAAAACGTCACGAAATGGAATCTTGTGCTAAAAAAAACAACATAACCGTAAATAAATTTATCAAAGACTCCATCGATATTCATTTAAAAATTCTGAAAGAAAAAAATGAAACTCAAAACACAATATTAAACAATCAGTTAGAATTGTTTTAATTTATTTTCTTTCAATTTCTTCTTTTGAATAGTATTTATTAACGCATAATTTTGTATTTTTGCACCTATATAATTAAAAAATTACATAGTATGATACAACGTTTTCAATCCTTATTTCTTTTTTTAGCAACTGTATGTTTACTTGTTGGCTTATTCATGCCCATTGGAACCATTACTACCAACGAAGCTCAATATGTTTTCACTTCTTGGTATTTACATGAAAATATTCCTAACGGACAGGTTATTATTACCACTTCTTATATCGGAATTTTACAAATTATTTTAGCTTTAATCAGCTTTATTGCCATTTTCTTTTATAAAAAAAGAACCGCTCAATCCAAAATTTGTATAGCAGGCATTATTATTAATTTTATTTTATTAGTTTTAATGTTATACATATATCCGGATAGAATATTCCAAAGCATTTCTTTATTAGATAAAAATGAGGTGGTTTTTAATCCTTGGGCAATTACATCCATTGTTTCATTAGCTTTTCTTTATCTTGCCAATAAATTCATTTTAAACGACGAAAGAAAAGTTCGTGAAGCTGATAGATTGCGTTAATTGATTTAATACCTTTAAAACTAGAAAAAACTCTCTAATGGATTTCAATCTTCAATCTCCCTTTTTACCTTCCGGTGACCAACCCGAAGCCATCTTACATTTAGTGGAAGGCTTAAGACAAGGCATTAAACACCAAACCCTTTTAGGCGTTACCGGTTCGGGTAAAACATTTACTATTGCCAATGTCTTGCAAGAAATGAAACGTCCGGCATTAGTCATGAGCCATAATAAAACATTAGCCGCTCAACTTTATAGCGAATTTAAAGAATTCTTTCCCGATAATGCCGTTGAATACTTTGTTTCTTACTATGATTATTATCAACCCGAAGCCTTTATTCCGACCACCAACACCTATATTGAAAAAGACTTGTCTATCAACGAAGAAATCGAGAAATTACGTTTAAGTGCCACGTCATCCTTGCTTTCCGGTAGAAAAGACATTATTGTAGTTTCATCGGTTTCATGTATTTACGGTATCGGCAATCCCGAAGAATTCGCTAAAAACACCATTCAACTGAAAGTAGGACAAAAAATTAGTCGTAATTTACTTTTACATAGCTTTGTAAATAGTTTATATGCCCGTACCGAAAGTAGTCTTGAACGATCAAAATTCCGTGTTAGAGGCGATATAATCGATATTTTTCCGGCTTATGGAGATATTGCCTACCGGCTAACATTTTGGGGCGATGAATTGGAATCGCTCGAATCGTTAAATCCGGTTGATGGGCTTAGAATGGATTCGTATGAAGAAATAACCATTTATCCTGCCAATATTTTTGTTACTTCGCAAGATAATATCCATCAAGCTATTCGTGAAATTCAAATTGATCTGCAACTACAAATAGAATATTTTAAAAGCATAGGCAAACATCTTGAAGCCAAACGATTAGAAGATAGAGTTGTTTATGACATTGAAATGATTAAAGAATTAGGCTACTGTTCGGGAATTGAAAATTATTCTCGCTATTTTGACCGACGAAAACCGGGTATGCGTCCATTCTGTTTACTAGATTATTTTCCGGACGATTTTATTTTAATTGTTGATGAAAGCCATGTTAGTATTCCACAAATACGAGGCATGTACGAAGGTGACCGTTCCCGAAAAAAAAATTTGGTTGATTACGGATTCCGTTTACCTTCAGCATTAGATAATAGACCTTTACGATTTGAAGAATTTCAATCCATTATCGGTCAAACTCTCTATATTTCAGCTACTCCAGCCGATTTTGAACTTAATGCCTCCGAAGGAGCTATCGTAGAACAAGTAGTTAGACCTACCGGATTGCTTGACCCCGTAATAGAAGTAAGACCATGTATTAACCAAGTGGATGATTTATTGGAAGAAATTGATAAAATTGTTCATCTCGGAGAGCGTGTACTGGTAACCACACTCACCAAACGCATGGCAGAAGAATTAACCCGATATTTACAACGTATTGATATAAAAACTCAATATATACATTCTGATGTTGACACATTGGAAAGAATTGAAATTTTAGATTTACTTCGATCCGGAGTCATCGACGTGCTTGTGGGTGTTAATTTATTGAGAGAAGGATTGGATTTACCTGAAGTTTCGTTGGTTGCCATTTTAGATGCCGACAAAGAAGGGTTTTTACGTTCTGAACGTTCCTTAACGCAAACGGCAGGCAGAGCGGCTCGTAATGTAAATGGTAAAGTGATTTTTTATGCCGACAAAATAACTCAATCCATGCAAAAAACCATGCAAGAAACCAATCGTCGTCGTGAAAAACAAATAGCTTACAATATTAAAAACAATATTTCACCGACAAGCATTCAAAGAACCCGCAAATCATTACAAACCAACGAAAAATCAAAATACAATACGCTCTCCACTACCGATATTTCCCCCATTGCAGCCGAAGAAATCAACACAAAATTCCTTACTGTCAAAGAAATTACTAACTTAATTAAATCGAAGCATAAAGCAATGGAAAGTGCCGTGAAAGCCTTGGATTTTCTCGAGGCTGCTCGCTTACGCGATGAAATTAAGGCACTCGAAAAAATGAAGTAAAATTTAATCTATTGTTTATCTTTTAGTTATATTTTTTAAAAAAAACAAAAGGATTTTGCTTTTTTGCTCAATATTTAGTACTTTTGCACATCTTTTTAATTATTATCATACATGGATAAAACATTACAAGAATTCGATCAAGCAATAGATTTGTGTAAAAATGTATTTGTAAAAAAAATGCACGATTATGGTGTAGCTTGGCGCATTCTCCGTCTAACTTCGATCACCGACCAAATTTATATTAAAGCTCAACGAATCAGAAGTATAGAAGAAAAAGGAATGCATAAAGTAGATGAAGGAATAGTGCCCGAATTCATCGGAATTGTTAATTATGCCGTAATGGCACTCATTCAATTGGAATTAGGATCCTCTTCCGTTGAAAATATTTCCCTGCCCGAAACCGAAGCCATAAAATTATACGAACACTATGTTCAACAAGCTAAAGAATTATTAATCAACAAAAACCATGATTATGATGAAGCTTGGCGAAACATGCGAGTTAGCTCTTATACCGATATTATTCTTATGAAATTATTACGCATAAAACAAATTGAAACAATACAAGGCAACACACTTATTTCCGAAGGCTTGGACGCCAATTATTTTGATATTTTTAATTATGCAGTTTTTGCTCTTATTAAATTAAACGATAAACCATTAAATTAACTTAGTATGAATTATTATACCAAACAACATTCCCGAAAAGAACGTAAAGATTTTGTTTTTTATCTCCGTCAATTTTCCCGTATATTTATGGGATTACTGTTTATTTTTTCAAGTTATGTAAAAGCTGTTGACCCTTATGGGTTTTCAATAAAATTAGAAGAATATTTAGTCTCTTTCGGATTGGATTTTTTTACACCCTTAACCATGTTTTTGGCAATTTCAGCAATCACTGCCGAGTTTTTTATTGGCGTTGCCCTTCTCTTTAATTTCCAAATGCGTCTAACCTCTTGGTTATTGCTATTATTTATGCTTTTCTTCTTTTTTCTCACGTTCTGGTTGGCTTATGCTACTGATATTGTAAATATTTTCAATTCATTATTTCATAAAAACAATCAAATATTTGTGGTTACCGATTGTGGTTGTTTTGGCGACTTTATCAAGCTCACCAACAAGCAAACATTCTATAAAAATGTATTTTTCATGGTCTTTACATTAATTATTTTTGGACAAAATAAAAAATATAAGAAATATGATTTATTTTATATCACCCAATGGTTGCCACTACTTATTGGACTAATCTTTATACTTTTCACCCAAATTCATTGTTTACGCCATGAACCATGGCACGACTTCCGTCCTTGGTTTAAAGGCAATTTTATTGCTGCCGAGACCTATTCCGAAGCGCCTGAAATGGATTATGTTTTTCAATATAAACATAAAAAAACCAATTCAATCATAGAATTAACCACCGACGATTTAATAAGCATTTCGGACGACAGTGTGAAAAATGCCGATTTTGAAAACAATTATATCTATATTGACCGTAAAGAAAAAATTATAAAAAAAGGAATGGATGCTAAATTATCGGATTTTGCATTGACAGATATTCTAAAACAAATTGACAATAAAGAAACTATCATTACCCAACGAGGGTTTCATTTTATTTTATTTATAAGAGATGCTAATAAAGCTAATCTAAACAATTTCAACGATATTATCAATTTAGCTAATACTTGTTTGGAAAACAACATTCCTTTTGTAGCGGTAACCGGTTCTACTCCCGGAGAAATACAAAAATTTAAAACTAAATACGATATCCGTTTCCCGATTTATTTCAGCGATGAAACACCTCTTAAAACAGCTATCCGAAGCAATCCGGGTTTAATTCTGTTAAAAGACGGATATGTAATGGATAAATGGAGTTTTAGAGATATTCCCGAGTTCGATGAATTTAAATCAACTATTCCAAAATATAATTCAAAATTAAAAAAATATAAAACAAAAACACCACCCGTTCTTCCGAATGGAATAAACTTAGATTCTATTAATTATTCATCAAAAACAATCACGAATGAATGATCTTGAACAAGCTATTAAAGATTACTTTTTAGAGTTTATCTCTTCGGAAAAAGACATGGAATATGCAATCGAAGTTATTCGATCCGAAACAGATAAGTATATTAAAACGCATCATCTGAAAGCTTTGGTTTTAGGCATTTCAGGAGGTGTGGATAGTGCTTTTGCCGCCGCCCTGCTTCGACCGGTTTGCGATAACAACAACATTCCTCTCATCGGAAGGTCAATTACAATTGAAACTAATAAACAAGACGAAATTGAACGCTCTATTCTAATTGGTGAAAATTTCTGCCATGATTTCAAACATCTTGATTATACCATGCTTTACAAAACCATCAAAGAACAACTTCCTCCCACCGATGACACTCTGAATTCAAAATTACGCATGGGTAATTGCAAAGCCCGAATCCGAATGATTGCTCTTTATGACTTAGCCCAATTACATTCAGGTATCGTAATTTCTACCGATAATTTTACCGAATATTTGACCGGCTTTTGGACCTTACACGGAGATGTTGGCGATTTCACTCCTTTTGGTCATTTATGGAAAACGGAAGTTTACTTTGCCGCTACATTATTATTAAGAAAATTAGACATTTCTTCCAAAAAAGCACTCAACTTATGTATAAATGCTGTCCCTACCGATGGCTTAGGCATTTCCAATTCCGACCTCGATCAACTCGGAGTTCCCTCTTATAAAGAGGTAGATGCTATTTTTATAAACTACTTTAGAGGCGATAACTCGCTGATAAACCATACACTTATAAAAAGATATTTTGCTACTTCTTACAAAAGAAATAATCCGATATATATAAACAGAAAAAAAATGAACCGAAAATAAAAACAATATATAAACAATTGATTTTCTATTTATTATAAATTTATCGAAATTTAAAACCATTTTATATTATATTATAATTTACTATTATGCAATTTTTTAATGAATTAAGTTTTTTTGTTTTACCCTTAAAAAACGAAAAATGATTGCACCAAAAGCTTATATAATAAGGTATAATTTTGTACTTTTGCTTTTTAATTAAAGAAAAGTAACTTTTTTAAATTAGAAAAAAAATGAAACTTTTTGTGTTAAATTGGAGTATAAGGAGAGAAAGTTACGAAAAATTATAAATAATGTCTGAAAGATAAAAGGATATGAATAAAAGGAAAACATACATATTATTTTTGTTTGTATTTTTCGTAGTGAAAGTAAATGCACAACAAGATCCACAATTTACACATTATATGTACAGCGATTTACTCATAAATCCTGGCGTAGCAGGAAGTGGTGGAATCTGTGCTACCGGTATTTTTAGACAACAATGGGCAGGATTCCAAGATACATGGACAGATATTGAAACCGGTAAAACCGAAACATTTTCTACAGCACCTCAACAATTTTTAGTTACTTTTCATGCTCCAGTGAAAGCATTACACGGAGGCTTAGGATTAGTACTTTATCAAGATAAATACGGTTATCAAAACGATATTGCCGCTAAAGTATCTTACTCTTTTAAATTTAATATCAGCGGCGGCTCTTTAGGAATAGGATTAGCCGGTGATTTCTTAAGTAGAACGCTTGAAGGCGGACGTTATCATCCCGGCGAAGATGGAGACCCTGTTGTAGCCACTTCCGATATTTCCGATTTTTATGCCGATGTTTCTTTTGGTGCCTATTATTTAAATCCCAATAAATGGTATGCGGGTATTAGTGGAACACACTTACTTACATCTGAAGGCAAAAATACGCATCAATCCACTTCCCGCCATTTCTATTTTTATGGAGGATATAGTTTCCCTTTACCCTTTAACCCGAATTGGACTATGAAACCCAGTGCTATTATAAAAACCGATTTTGCAAAAACACAATACGATTTAACCGTCCTTGCAGAATGGAATAATCTTGTTTGGGGCGGCGTTAGTTGGCGTATTGATAACGATGCTGTTGCTATACTTGTTGGAGCAAAACCATTTATTAATTCTTCCAATCCGATTAGAGGTTTGGAAATTGGAGTTTCTTATGATATAACCACTTCTTTATTAGGTTATAATCATAGCAGAAGCTTTGGTGGTCCGGAAATTATGTTAAAATATTGCTTTACTATTATTCCGCCAACTTCGGTATACGGATACAAAAACACACGATTATTAGGAAATAAACCAACAGAATATTAGAAATTTAATATATATTAAAATATAATAAAATTGAAAAATAATAGTTATTCATATATAAATTTTAAGAGTATGAAGAATCTGATTTTATCATTAGCAGTTTTTGGTGTTATCGTAATGACAGGATGCAGCAATTCAGGCAACGGAGAACTCATTGGAGCTCAAAACAGACCTGAATATCAAGAACAAATTCCTTTCGGCATGAAACATATTCCGCAAGGGCATTATGTTATGGGAACCGGCGGTGAAGACCCCACCTATTCAATGACATATAGTGCAAGAAATGTTACCGTTGAATCTTTTTGGATGGATGAAACCGAAATCACAAATAATGAATACCGTCAATTCGTAGAATGGGTTGTCGATTCTATTATCCATGTTCAATTAGGGGAAACCTTAGATGAAGAAGATAATGAACATTATATGAAATATTCCAAAAGAGATGCCGATGATAATCATGATGAAGGCGAAGTTATAACACCTAAGCATATTAATTGGGAAACTGAAATTGAATGGGATTCCAAAAATGAAGATTACCGCACCGCTCTTTCTTTTTTACTCATTGACCCAAGTGCCGGTAATGAAAGATATTATCATTATAAAATGAGAGACCTTGATATTAAAAAAATAGTTTTCGAATATTGGTGGTATGATATGAGAGCTTTTAAAGATGATGATGTTCAAGGTGCTGCTTTCAAAGAATTTGACAATGTTGATCCTCAAACAAAAGACATGGGCATGTTCTCTAATAGACCCACTGCATACAATCAAGGAGCAAAACCATTTTTACGTCATGAAGCCATTAATATTTACCCCGATACCTTATGTTGGATACATGATTTCGTATACTCTTACAATGAACCTCAAGCTAAAAGTTATTTTTGGCATCCTGTTTATGACAACTATCCTGTTGTAGGTGTTAGTTGGAAACAAGCAAGAGCTTTCTGTGCATGGCGTTCTCATATAAGAAACAATTACCTTATTACTCAAGATTGGGCGTATGAAAATGAATTTCGATTACCTAATGAATCGGAATGGGAATGGGCTTCAAGAGGTTATGAAATTGAAAGCCTTTACCCTTGGGGAAGTTAT
>CAYZQG010000023.1:0-17232 GCA_964480685.1 uncultured Lentimicrobiaceae bacterium | reverse complement strand
AAAATATATATTTGTACATTATTATATAACAACAATATCTTACACATAAGACCGTATGAAACGAATCATTATTATTTTAAGTTGCCTTACGTGGTGTTTTCAATCAATTTTTTCTCAAACTTCAGGAATATATAGTGACTCCATTTTATTTAATTCAACACAAAGAAAATTAGCCTATTATCTCCCCATTAATTACAATTCCGGAACTAAATATCGTTTAATGATTTGTTTGCACGGAATGGGTGATAACAGCGATGAATATTGCGATGCATTAATAAATATATTTAAATGGAATCATATATTTACAAACACGATTTTTATGTGTCCCGATGGTGGAGAGGATTATGCCTCCAATTTTTCTTCTCCTTCTGGAGACGAAGAAATAGTTCAAACATGTTTGAATTACGCCAAACAACATTTTTCCATAGACAGCACCAATATTATTTTACAAGGATTCTCATTGGGAGGTCGTTCCGCATTAAAATACGGATTGGATAATCCGACAAAATTCAAGGGATTACTCTTAAATACACCTGCCGTACAAGGACTTGATGACGCTTTAAACAAATTAGGCTCCGGACCTTATTACAACTATGCAAATGGTTCTAAAATACCTATATACGTTTTGTGTGGTGAATATGACGATACATATAGCTATATTATTCCTCCAATGATTGAACAACTTATATACAATAACACTCCTGTAAAATATGTAATAGCTAGTGGCATTGATCACGTGGTTACTCCTGATTCAAGTATAACCTATGCTTGTATCCCATTTTTCGAGAACCCAACTCCAACTAACTATGATATCGATATTTTTAAATTTAAAATTAACGACCGTTATTGCGATACTACACTAACACCCCAATTTTATATCCGAAATACCGGAAAAGAAACAATTACAGAACTGTCTTTTACATACTTTGTAAATGGAACAACTAACCGTTTCTCTTGGAAAGGTCAACTACAAAGCTATAAACACGCACTTATTTCACTTCCGGAACTCAGAGGTATTGCAGGCATTAATTATCTTCAAGTAAAAATTGATAGTATCAACCATATATTTGACAATATTTTAGATAACAACGATAGTCTTTCTAAAACTTTTTATATTCAAAATGCAGGTATTTCTTTACCTATTTCCGAAGGTTTCGAAAACGAAGATACCAGCTGGATATTTCCCGTTACAGGTAGCCTTTTAAAATGGTATAAAGACACTAACGTTTACCGCTCAGGCACTACTTCAATGAACAATTTTAACTCCAGATTTATTTTTTACACCTTGGGTGATATTGAAAGTTTCTTGTCTCCCGTTCTTGATTTAACTAAAAGTCAACATCCTAAAATGGCATTTGACTATGCTTATAATTATCATAAATACACTACTCCATATTTTACAAAAGACACCATTTTTGCCGATACGTTAGAAGTATCCATTTCATTTGATTGTGGAGAGACATTTCAACAACTATTTAAAAAAGGCGGTATCGATCTTGCAACTACATCCGAACCGATTATCAATCCTTTAAATATTGATCAGGGCTATTTTATCCCCAATAAAAATGAATGGAAAACACAAATAATAGACCTTGAATCTTATGCCAATGAAGAAAATGCCATCATTAAATTCAGTTATATTTCCGGTATGGGAGGATGTATCAATATCGACAATATTTTGTTTGCTATAGATGCTCCCGTTAATGAAATCCCCAACAAAAATACGATGATGCTTTATCCGAATCCTGTTGCAAACACGCTCTATCTGAGTTATTCAGAAAACGATATTCAATGTATAGAAATTTATGATATTACGGGAAAAACAATTCAACGCATTACTAAACCAAACAACAAAACTGCTATTAATGTTTCATCATTAAACAAGGGGGTATACCTGATTCAAATTCAAACTTCAGAAAAAACAATCAATCAAAAATTTATAAAATATTAAAGCGAAATATTTTCGCAAAAAAAACATTAATTCCGTTAATTTACTTCAATAAAGCCAAACCACCCATAGCGGTTTCTTTATAAAGACTGGGTAAATCCTTGCCTGTAAGTTTCATGGTTCTAACTACTTTATCAAAACTTACAATATGTTTGCCATCCGACATCATCGCATACAGATTAGCGTCTAATGCACGCAGGGCAGCAAAAGCGGTTCTTTCAATACAAGGAATTTGAACCAATCCGCAAATAGGATCACAGGTTAATCCGAGGTGATGTTCCAATGCCATTTCAGCAGCATATTCAATCTGTTGCGGACTACCACCGAACAATTGATTGGCAGCAACAGCCGCCATAGCGCATGCCGTCCCAATTTCACCTTGACATCCTACCTCCGCTCCCGAAATGGAAGCATTCTTTTTTACTATATTTCCAAACAAGGCAGCCGTTGCTAATGCTTTTAAAATAGTTTTATCACTAAACTCATGATTGTGTTTTAAATGATATAATACCGCCGGTAAAACACCCGAAGAACCGCAAGTAGGAGCCGTTACCATTTGTCCCCCCGACGCATTCTCTTCGGCAGTAGCCAATGCATAGGCAATTACCAAACAACGTCCTTGTAAAGAAGACTTATAGCTCAATGCTTTAACATAATAAGAAGCTGCTTTTCGACGTAAATGCAAACCTCCGGGTATCACGCCCTCGGTTTGAATTCCCCGTTCAACCGTTGCCTGCATAATTTTCCACACTTCATTTAAAAAATCCCATATATCGGAATTTTCATAGTTTGAAACGTATTCCCAATATGTTAATCCATTAGCTTCAATATACTTTAAAATATCACTAATCGAATGATGCTCATATATTTTTTCTTCGGAAAATCGTGTGTTTTCATCGGCTAATTTACCGCCTCCCACACTGTAAATAGTCCACGAGTTACATATTTTTCCTTGACTATCAATTGCTTCAAACAACATAGCATTGTTATGAAAAGGTAAAAACACTTCAGGTCTCCATACAATTTCAACCGAAGCCGGATACAGCGTTTCAAGAATAGCTTTATCGGTTAGGTGTCCTTTTCCGGTTGCTGCTAAACTGCCATATAATGTTACTTTATATGAATTTATACCCGAATTTTTTTCTTTAAATTGCTGTGCTGCCAATCGTGGAGCCATCGTATGACTACTTGAAGGTCCATAACCAATGCGATATATTTTTCGGATACTTTCCATATTAAATCATGCAAAATTTTAAGTAATAAATAGTTAATCCTTGTTCAAGCCACATCTTTTCATAATAAGTTTGAATATCAAGATCAAGATTTGCAACTTTTAAAGCATAGATATCTTCGATTTTTTCCAATATAATATAATCTAATTTTTCAATTACTTCAAGGGTAAAATCAAAGAGCTGTTTATTATCCGTTTTAAGATGTATACAACCGCCGGGACGTAAAATTTGACGATAAATATCCAGGTAGTAGGAAGCTGTCAATCGTTTATTAACTTTAGAACGTTTAGGTTGAGGATCAGGAAATGTCAGCCAAATTTCACTTACTTCATTTTCAGCAAAAAAATTTGGAATATACTGAATTTGAGAACGTATAAAAGCAACATTCTCCATTTTTTCTTCCACAGATTGTTTACATCCTTTCCACATTCTGGCACCTTTACGGTCTATGCCTATAAAATTTTTATTTGCATATCGTTTTGCCAATTCTATGGTATATTCGCCTCTTCCACATCCCAATTCGAGAACAATGGGATTCTCATTTTTAAAAAAATCAGCATGCCATTTACCTTTTATGGAAGCCTCATTTAAAGATATTTCTTCATGAGGAAGTTGAAAAAAATTCGCAAATGTCGAATTTTCAGCAAATTTTTCTAATTTATTTTTACCCACAATGTATTTTATTAATGAACGGCAAAAGTATCATTTTTTATGAATATGTGAGTAAAATACAATAAATCATTTTTTTTTACGTAATAAGCTATTGAAATTAAATCGAATTATTTTAAAAAACACTCATTCGTATATGTCGTGGAAACATCTTTTGATTTTTTTACTTGTAAATGTATGGTTTTGCGTTGATACTTTTGGACAACAAGCTTCTACTATAAAAATTTATGGAAAAGTTGTTGACACTTCCGGAATCCCATTGGAACTTGTTAATATCACCGTTAAAGGAAACTCTACACTCGGAACCATGACCAACGAAGCCGGTCGTTTTGAATTGAAAATAGAAGTAAAAAACAATATTACTCTATTAGTAAGCTCATTGGGATATTTATCGAAAGAAATTCCCGTAAAAATAGAACACGAAAAACGCATACAGTTATCCATTGTACTGAATTCTTCTGAAATCGTGTTACCAACAATTTCAATTACCGAAGAGTACACACGTAATACCGGAGTAGAACGCATTAATCCTAAAGCAATTACTCATATACCAACCTTTACCAGTAACATTGAGAGTCTTATTAAAATTGCCGGAATGGGGGTTCATTCTCACGACGAGTTAAGTTCACAATATAACGTGCGGGGAGGCAATTATGATGAAAACTTAATTTATTTAAACGGATCGGAAGTAAATCGCCCTTTTTTAATCCGTTCGGGACAACAAGAAGGATTAAGTTTCATTAATCCCGATTTAGTTTCTTCGGTTAATTTTTCTTCGGGAGGATTTAATGCACAATATGGAGATAAAATGTCATCGGTTTTGGATGTCAAATATAAAACCCCTATCCATTTCGGAGGAAGCTTTTATGGCAGTTTGTTGGGTGCCGGAGGCCATTTGGAAGGTGCCAGCAAAAATCAAAAATTCTCATACCTGTTTGGCGTTCGTTATCAATCTAATGCCTATTTAATAAAACAAATGCAAACCGAAGGCGAATCCAGACCCAATGCAACCGACATTCAACTCATGCTCAATTATACGCCAAACGAAAAATGGAAATTATCCCTTTTCGGAAATTATGCTTTAAACAAATATATATTAATTCCTACAAGCAGAGAAACTACATTCGGCACTATTAACAAAGCCAAACGTTTACGAATATACTTCGACGGTCAAGAAGTGGATGCGTATCAAACTGTCTTTACTTCACTGATAAGTTCTTATACTATTAATAAAGATAATAATTTACAATTTATAGTATCGTATTTTAACTCTATCGAAAAAGAAACCTTCGATATTGAAGGACAATATTTCATTAGTGAAGTAAACAGCGATTTCGGTTCGGAAGAATTGGGAGAAGAAATCTCGTCTAAAGCTGTGGGCTCCGATTTACATCACGGACGAAATTTCCTGCAAGCAAACCTTATCCACGGTGAAATAAAAGGCTCGCATGCTCTACGTAGCGATTTCATTGAATGGGGCGTTAAAATTCAAGGTGAATTCATCAACGATGAATTATGCGAATGGCGATTACGCGATTCTACCTTTTATACCTTACCCTTTATTCCTACCACTCCCGGCGACTCCGTTGCCTTAGATGCTACTGCACGAAATTTAATAATAGACGATTATTTATTCACCTCCAACAATTTACAAACCTTGCGATTATCGGGATTCGTTCAAGATAAACGTGTTTTTGAAGACAGTTCCTATATTTTTACGATTATCGGAGGTGTACGCTTTTCTTATTGGAGTTTCAACAAAGAATTTTTTGCTTCTCCTCGCATTCGTTTTATTTATCAACCTAAAATTAAAGCCGATGTTTCTTTCTATTTAGCCGGAGGCATGTATTACCAACCTCCTTTTTACAAAGAAATGCGTCGTCCGGATGGTACCCTAAACGAAGATATTAAATCCCAAAAATCATATCATATTATTTTAGGTACCGATTATTTATTTAAAATTGCTCAAAAACCCTTTAAACTCAGCGGAGAAGTATATTATAAATATTTAGATGATTTAATTACTTACTCTCTTGATAATGTACGCGTTATTTATTCCGGCGAAAACAATGCCAAAGGCTTTGCCGTTGGTATCGATTCCAAAATCTCGGGTGAAATTGTTCCCGGATTAGAATCGTGGCTCTCCGTTTCCCTTATGAAAACTATGGAAGATATTAAAGGTGATTATTATTATCTATATTTAGACAGCAACCGTAATGTTACCGACGAAACAGATGAAATTGTGTATGATAGCATTGTTTACCCCGGTTATATTCCCCGTTTAACCGACCAACGCTTTTCAATTAACTTATTTTTTCAAGATAAAGTTCCTCGTTTACCCATGCTCAAAGCACATATTAATATTATCTATTCCACACCACTTATGTATTCTCCTCCCGGATATGCAAGATCTCAATATGCTTTTCGTAGTACGCATTCATTTTTTAGAACCGATATAGGATTTTCATGGCAATTTATCAACGATGCTTCCATTTCCAATCCCAAGAATCCTTTACACGTATTTAATGCTGCTTACCTTACTTTTGAAATATTCAATGTGTTTAATTATTACAATATAATTTCGTATACGTATGTAAAAGATATTGACGGAAACACTTATCCCATACCCAATTATCTCACACCAAGATTATATAATGCAAAATTACGATTTGAATTTTAATACTACTTGGATGTTAACCTTAGAAAACTAAAAATCAAACACCTTACTAAATAATATTTCCAAATACAAAATAAACGTTTACATCTTTTCGTTGAATAAGAAAAACAATATCATTGAAAACACCATTCGTCTATAGTATGTTCATCGGGTTCCTGTTGTTGGCAGGTTCGGCGGTAGCACAATCTAAATACAGCAACGAATTTTTAAATTTGGGTGTGGGTGCCAAAGGTTTATCACTTTCCAATACCCAAGTAGCTATGGTCAATGATGTTACATCCTCCTATTGGAATCCTGCCGGTATTGCTAATGTAGAAAAAAAATATGAAATGGCACTGATGCATGCAGCCTATTTTGCCGGTATAGCCAATTATGATTACATTGGTCTTTCTTACCGTATGGACGAAAAACAAAGTATAGGCTTCACCCTCCTCCGTTTTGGAGTGGATGGCATTCCAAATACAACACAATTAATAGACAACCAAGGAAATATTAATTACGATCGCATTACCTATTTTTCTGCCGTGGATTGGGCAGCTTTATTTACATACGGTCGAAAATTGCCTATTGAAGGCTTATCTGTTGGCATGAATTTTAAACTTATTCGACGTCAAATCGGTGATTTCGCCGGTGCTTGGGGTTTCGGTTTGGATGCCGGATTACAATATCAGATAAAAAAATGGAAGTTCGGTCTTGTAGCTCGCGATATCACCTCCACGTTCAATGCATGGAGCTATCAGCTTTCCGATGAAATGCAAGAAGTTTTTATCGCTACCGGAAATGAATTACCCGAAAACGGATTGGAACTCACCCTACCGCGTTTATCACTCGGTTTCGGAAGAGATTTTGAACTCGGGAAAGGCTTTACCGCCATGACTACCATCGACATTGATTGCCCCTTCGACGGAAAACGAAACGCCCTGCTTTCAACCAATTTGGTGTCTTTTGACCCTCATCTCGGACTTGAGTTCGGATATAAAAATATAGTTTGTATTCGTGCCGGCGTTGGAAATTTTCAAAATGAAACCGATATTGATAGTAAAAAAATCGTTACTTGTCAAGTAAACATTGGGTTAGGATTTACCATTAAAAAAATTGTAACCATCGATTATGCCTATACCGATTTGGGCGATGTATCGGTAGCCTTGTATTCCCATGTATTTTCACTCAAACTTGGCTTGGATCAGTTAAAAAAATCTTCCCGCTAAAACTTCTTTAAAAAAAATCGCTTATCTGTCGTTCGTTTCTTTGTATTTTTAGTACTTTTGTGCCAAAAATAAATTGTTCCATTTCGATATATTTATTCAAGATTTCAAATGTCAGGACTTAAAAAATTAGCGAATCAAACCCTTATTTACGGAGGCACGACCATTATCGGCAGGTTGCTAAACTATTTATTGGTACCTTTTCACACCTATGTTTTTCTTGACCCCCGAAAATATGGTGTTGTCGGCGAAATGTATGCGTGGGTTGCCTTACTTATGGTATTATTAACCTACGGTATGGAAACCGCTTTTTTTCGCTTTTCAAATGCTGAAAACGACAAATCGAAGGTCTTCAGTTCCTCTTTCTGGACACTGTTTTCAACCACTTCTTTATTTTTAATCCTTACCCTTGTTTTTGCACAACCGCTGGCAAATATTATGCAATATGCCTCACATCCCGAATACATTCGATGGTTTGCCATTATTGTCAGTTTCGATGTGGTTAGCAGCATTCCTTTTGCTCGTTTACGTGCCGAAAACCGCCCTCTACGTTTTGCTTTCATTAAAATTTTCAATATTGGCGTATCTGTTTTTTTCAACTTGTTCTTTTTGTGGTTTTGTCCTTTGATGATTCGCCACGGAATTGGCGTTCCCTTTTTCTCCCTCATTTATCATCCCGAAGTAGGCGTTGGATATATCTTTATTGCCAATCTGATAGCCTCCGCTTTGCAAATGTTACTTTTGTTAACTACCTGCAAAGGATTAAAATTCAAAATTGATTTTTCGCTCATCAAACCCATGTTGAAATATGCTTTGCCTTTGCTTATTTTGGGCTTAGCCGGTATTGTCAACGAAACCCTTGACCGTATTTTAATTAAAAATCTTTCTTCCGATAATTTAGATATTGCCATGCACAATTTAGGCGTTTACAGTGCCTGTTTTAAAATAGCCGTTATTATGTCGCTGTTTATTCAGGCTTTCCGTTATTCTGCCGAACCGTTTTTCTTTTCAAAATTTAAAGAAAAAGACGCTAAAGAAACCTATGCTACGGTAATGACCTATTTTGTAATTGTTTGCAGCTTGATTTTTTTAGCTACGACTTTATACCTTGATTTCGTAAAATACTTTGTCAGCAAACCCTATCACGAGGGATTAAGAATAGTACCCATCGTTTTATTAGCGTATTTAATGCTGGGCATCGTTTTTAACTTAAGTATTTGGTATAAACTTAACGGACAAACAAAATATGGAGCCTATATTTCTATTGGCGGTGCTGCTATTACCTTAATCATTAATTTTAGTTTAATCCCTGTAATGGGTTACATTGGTGCTGCTTGGGCACATTTTATCACCTATTTTTGCATGATGATTGCCTCTTACTGGCTGGGACAGAAATTCTTTCCCATTAAATACGACCTTAAAAAAATGGGTTTTTACAGTGTAACCGCTGTTGCTTTGTTTGCTTTAAGCTATTTTGTTATCCCTTTTCAAAAATTCGGCACTCATTCTTTGATGATAAAAACTATTTTCAATACTTTTTTATTGCTATTCTATATCTTTATCATTTATAAAAAAGAGTTTAAAACCTTAAAAAAGTCAATTAAAAATTAAAACCATGAACCCTACCGTTTTATTTATTGACAATCCTCATCCAAGCATGGAAAAAGAATTACGTGCTTTGGGATACGACATTGAAAAAAAAGACATAAGCTATTCCGAATTAGCAACTTCCGCTCACAAATATGTAGGATATATTATTCGCAGTAAATTTGTTATTGACCAGCATATCATTGATCGTTCCATTCATTTACAATTTATTGCCCGCATAGGTGCCGGCATGGAAAACATTGATGTGGACTATGCCAAACAAAAAAAAATTCATTGCTTAAACTCCCCCGAAGGCAATGCCGATGCCGTTGGTGAATTTGTTATTGCTACCTTATTAAACCTGCTTCGCAATATACAAAAAGCCGATACGGAAGTTAGAAACGGTATTTGGGACCGAAAATCAAACCTTGGCAACGAATTATGCCATAAAACAGTCGGTATTATCGGATACGGTAATATGGGGAAAAATCTTGCAGGAAAATTGAAAAGCTTTGGCTGCGAGTTGCTTGCTCACGATAAATTTAAAACCGGCTTCGGCGATGAAAAGGTAAAAGAAGTTTCTTTAAAAGAAATTTGGAAATATGCCGACATTGTTAGTCTTCATATCAACTATCTACCTGAAAATTATTATTATGTAAATAAAAATTGGCTTCAGGCTTTTGAGAAAAATATTTATTTAATCAATACTTCTCGTGGAAAAATACTCCATACCGCCGATTTGGCAAATGCCATTCAACAAGAAAAAATAAAAGCTGCCGCTTTAGATGTTTTGGAATATGAAAATATTCGCTTGCAAAATAAACCTATCGAAGAATGGGACGATGCCATGCACTTTCTTGCCCGTTCACCCAAAGTAATTTTATCGCCGCACATTGCCGGACAAACTTTCGAATCGTCGGAAAAACACGTCGGAATTTTGATTGAAAAAATTAAAAAAGAAGTTTTACTTCTTGGTTAAACTATATAAATTTTAGATAGTTACTGAATTGAACTTTCGTCAATCAAATTATTCAATAACGCATAGACCGTTAATCCGGAAACCGATTTAATCCCTGTTTTTCGACTGATATTTTTTCGATGCGACATCACCGTATGTATCGAAATATGCAAATCATCGGCAATTTCTTTGTTCATTTTTCCTTTGGCAACAGCTATCAACACATCAATTTCTCGACCCGAAAGCTCATAATTATCTTTTATTTCATTGACATTTGCGTTCGTTAATGATTCCCGCAATTTCGATTCTATTTTCTGTTTATTATCGTTTATCTCTATAACGGCATGATACTGTTTTAAAAGGGCATTTTCCACATAATTACTTACTAACGCTATCAGTATAACGGAAGGATACGATTGAAACAGACTTTTTATCATATATCGTTTCCCGAAATCAATCACACTCGGATTAACAATAATCATATCCGGTTTAAGTGCCGGTAATTTTTCAATGGATTTATCGAATGAATCAAAGATACCCACCACATCAAAATCCATATTATCGGATAAAAAACAGGCAATTCCCGACGAAATTAACGGAGAAGGTTCTATCAATACTATTTTATACCTTTTACCCATTATTTTGCAATTCTAACGATTCAACAAAAGGCACCATAATTTTTTCTTCTATCAACGAATGTTTATTCAAATCTTCGGAGAGATGAAAAATATCGGATAAAACGGCAATTCGCTCTTTATTCATCACCATAGCAGGTAAATATTTCATGAGAATATTTATCAAATCGTTCAATTCATCTTCAATATTGCTATGAATAGCTTCGAAACGATTGATGGAATAAGTCGTATCGGTTTGACCGTTTATCAACTCACGAATATACGGAAAAACGGTTTTCTCTTCATAATCAAAATGATCGACAACTTCTTTTTTGTAATCTTTAAAGAAACGTTTTAAACTTTCGCCGTATTTCGATTCACAGGCATCGGCAATGATGTATAAATTACTTTCAATCAATGGTAATCTTTCTTTTAAATAATAAAAGTGTGAAGCCGTGAGATACGAAATTAAAGAATGTATATCCACCAAAGCAATAGCTTCTTTATCGGGTAAATATTGATTGAACGTATATACATTACACACCATTAAAAAAAATGATGTCGAAACGTTGTATTTTCGACATACCTCGTCAACACTCTTTTCTCCAAAACCGAATTCTATTCCAAATCGCGGAAGCATAACGATTAAATCATGATTGAAATGCAAAATATCGGCAAGTTTCATTTTTTCGGTAAAAAGTAACGCTCTCATCTGTCAAAAATTTTACATAATAACGCTTATTTTTTTCTTTTAGTATACTTAAAAAAAGCACTAATAAAAGATTTTACGAATTTTATTTTCTCATAAAGAGAGCATTACAGAAAATTATAGCATCAATTACAAAAAAAAGCATCCTTCTCGTTAGAATTTTATTTATTTTTGCAGGCGAAATTTATAAAACATAACTAATTAAGTTGTAATATAAATATTTAATGAAACCTCAGATGAAAATCAAATCAAGTACCATTATCGGTGCTATTGCAGGAGATGTTATAGGTTCTGCTTATGAATGGAACAATGTTAAAACTACTTCCTTTAAATTATTTACTCCCGAATCCGACTTCACGGACGACACCGTACTCACCATAGCTATTGCCGACTGCATTTTGCATAAAAAAAACTTTGCTAAAACACTTGCCGAATACGGAAAAAAATATCCCGACCGCGGTTACGGTACCCGATTTTTAGATTGGATACACACCCAAAGTTTATTGCCTTATAATAGCTTTGGCAACGGATCGGCTATGAGAGTCAGTCCGGTAGGCTTTGCTTATAATAACTTGGAAAAAGTTATTAAAATTGCCAAACAATCGGCCGAAGTCAGTCACGACCATCCCGAAGGGATTAAAGGAGCTCAAGCCATTGCTACTGCCGTTTTCTTGGCTCGCATCGGTAAATCACGTCAGGAAATTAAAAGTTTTGTTAAAAACACGTTTATCTACGACCTTGATTTTACCCTCGACAGCATTCGCCCTACCTATACCTTTCACGAAACGTGCCAAAATACCGTTCCACACGCTATTGTCGCCTTTTGTGAAAGCAGCGATTATGAATCGGCTATCCGTCTTGCTATTTCGCTCGGAGGCGACAGCGACACCCTCGCTTGCATGACAGGGGCTATTGCCGCCGCCTATTACAAAGAAATTCCCTCCAATATCATTGATGCCGTTGCCGCTAAATTACCCGAAGAATTTATTGAAATTATCAATGAATTTGAAAGAAAAATCGTCAACGAGGAATAATAAGGTAGGTTACTCGACAGCTTATTGCTTATTTATAAATCGGTTTTTGTAACTCTGTTTAATAATTTATCTATATAAAAAACCAATTCCTAACAGCTAAACAGCTTCCTTTATCCGTTTAATTTTATGCAAGCATGAAAGAAATAACCGTTAATGAATGTATCACACTCAGACCCTTACAAACCGACGATGCCAACGACATTTTTCAAACCATCCATTCACAACGGGATTACTTGCGACCGTGGTTGCCTTTTGTGGATTTTACACAACAAATTTCCGACACCGAAATTTTCATTCAATCCACCTTCGATAACAAAGAAATTATATTTACCCTTCGCTATCAAAACGATTTTGCCGGTCTTATCGGATTCAAAGACATCGATACTCAAAATAAAAAAATAGAAGTAGGCTATTGGCTTTCGTTTCCCTTTCAAAAAAAAGGTATTGTCAGCCTTTCGTTGCAGGCAATTATCAACCATGCTTTTACCAATATGGACATGAATCGCATTCAAATTAAATGTGCCGTACAAAACATACCCAGCAACCGCATCCCACAACGATTAAACTTTCGTTTTGAAGGCATAGAACGCGACGGCGAACTCCTTTCAGACGGAAATTTTACCGATTTAAATATTTACAGTATCCTACGAAAAGATTGGGAGAATAAATCAACCCTATAATTGCAAAAAAAATCAAATTTTACGATGATAAACAAAAAACACATAGCAATCATCTACGATTTCGACGGCACATTAGCTCCCGGCAATATGCAGGAACGTGATTTTATTCCTGCTATCGGCATGAAAACCAAACAATTTTGGAACGAAGTAAACGATTCGGCGAAAAAACACCAAGCCGATAATATTTTGGCTTATATGAAACTCATGTTAGACAAAGCCCAACAGGCAAGCGTTCCCGTTCGTAAAAACGACTTCCATGAATACGGTAAAAACCTTTGCTTTTTTAAAGGCATATTGCCCGACAACAGCGCAAACGACAAAGGCTGGTTTGAAAAAATAAACCAATATGCCCATGAACGAAACATGATTGCAGAACATTATATCGTTTCTTCCGGCATTCGCGAAATGATTGAAGGCTGTCCTTTAGCAGCCGAATTTACCATGATTTATGCCTCTTCGTTTATGTACGACCACAACGGTGTTGCCGTTTGGCCCGCTTTAGCCATTAACTATACCACCAAAACACAATACCTTTTCCGCATCAACAAAGGATGTTTAGATGTGAGCGACAATGCTTCCATCAACAAAACCATTCCCGAAAACGAACGCCCCATCCCCTTTTCACACATGATTTATCTCGGCGACGGCGAAACCGACATCCCCGCTTTCCGCTTGGTCAAAGACAAAGGCGGATGTGCCATTGCCGTGTATAAGCCCAATACCAAAGGTGCCAAAGAAAAAATGCAACACCTTATCTTAGATGGAAGAGTAAACCACATTGCCCCTGCCGATTACCGAACCAATACACCTATCGATAAAATCGTAAAAGACAGAATCAATGAACTAAGGGGAAAATAGCATTTTGAAGGCTAACGTCAAAGGTCGAAAGTCTAAAGTCTAAAGACAAAAAAAGCATTCAGCCGTCAGCGGTCAGCAATAAGATTTTTTAGGGAAGGTTGGAACACGGATTTTTGAAGGCTAACGTCTAAGATCGAAAGTCTAAAGACGAAGAAGTTATTTGTCATACGTTTTTAGTCTTGTTACACAGAGAAAGCGATAAAAACAGGGAGGGGGTGATTCTAATTCATCCCTTTGCATTTTTTTCAAAAAAAATAATAAAAAGTTATTATTATATTAAAATATTAATTATTTTTGCTTCGGAAAATAACAAAGATAGGGCAGTAAGTAAAAAAAATTGTTTTCAAGAGAATTAATAAAAATATAATAAACGAAAGATATAAACTCAGTATTTACGAAAACATGGATTTAAATTGCGAAAAAACTTATATAACAGCTTAAAAAACCTTTCATAATGACATATAGACTAATTATACTATTCGGACTTTTTTTAATATGTATGAACATTTCGTTTGGACAAACAACCGATTCTTCCATAACAAAAACAAATAGTAAAACTATCAACCAAAAAGACAACGTTGACACAGTCATAGTATATGTATCCTTTATTTTAGAGACAACGGGTAAATTATCGAATATAAAAATTTCCAAAATAAAGTGCCGTCATTGCAGTAAAGAATTTAAAGAAAACATAAAGTCGGAAGTACTACGAGTAATCGAATCAATGACTGACTTTGATCCACCAAAGGAACGAACTAAATTTACTCAACCAATAATTCTTACGTTCACAGACTAAATAATCATTGATGGACTCATCGGCTAAAATTGAAATATAAATAGCGTTCTCTTTAATCGTTTCCACCAACCATACACAAAAATCCGTCCGCATACAGCAACTTTCCATTCCCTCCACATTCCCTCCCTACAATTATTTAATAAAAATTTATAAAAAAGTTCTTATTATATTAAAATATTAATTATTTTTGCTTCGGAAAATAACAAAGATAGAGAGTAAGTAAAAGGAGTTGTTTTCAAGGAAAATTTAAAACTATTTTAGTAAATTAAATATTAGTAATTTCAATATTAATAAAGAATAAAAAAACAAGTGATAATATAATAAATACAGAAATGAATAAAAAAGTAATTTTCTCAGCATTAATTTTACTTCTATATTGTGGTATTTTGCAAGCTCAATTTAGTTATGTTAATTTACTTGATAAAAAAAAATACAGCAAAATCCAAAAAAAAATCGAGAAATTATATTTGAAAGATCCAAATAATATTTCTGTCAACTATGATTTTTCAGTATTATACAGCATAAGAGAATATAAATTATTTAATATTGATTCTGCTTTTATATTTGCTAAAAGAGCTGAAAAATTTTATTCAATTTCGGAAAATAAAGAGAAATTGAATAAAAACATGATAAATGAACAAACACTCCGAGAACAAATTTTATTAATATGTAAAATGGCTTATGATAGAAGTATAAATGAAAATACCATAGAAGGTTATAATAATTTTTATAGAAATTTTCCAGATAATAAACAATTAGTTGAAGAGGCGTTAAAGAAAAGGAATAATTTAGCTTTTGAATTTGCAAAAAAAATAAATACTGTTGAATCCTTTCAAGATTTCATTAATACATATCCTAATGCCATCGAAATAGAACAAGCAAAAAAAATGAGAAATGCTATAGCTTTTCAAAATGCGAAAGAAAAAAACACGATTGAATCATTTCAAGAATTCATCAATAATTATACTTTTTCCGATGAAGTGGGACAAGCTGTTGATTTACGCGATCAATTATCTTTTAATCAAGCAAATCTGATTAAAACTTCTCAAGCATTTAATTTATTTTTATCGAAATATCCACATAGTAAACTTTATTCAAAGGCAATTTATGAAAGAGATAAATTGTTATATTTTGAAACCATTATTAATAATAGTGTATTAAGCCATATTTATTATCTTAAAAATAACCCTGAAAGTAAATACAAAGAAGAAATCACCGATACCCTATATTATTTATCAAAACGACAAGAAAATTTACAGGGTTTTCAATATTTAATTGAAAATTACAATTATACTAATTTATCCGACAGTATTTGGTATTATTATTATAAAATATTTACAAGTGATGGATATCCAATAACGTATGAAACTTTCAGGGGTTTATATAAAGATGTTTTCCCTTATGAAAATTTGTTACAGGAAGATTATGAACATGCCTTATTAGTTGATGATTTAAAATTTGAAGACGGATATAATAAAAATTTAGAAGAAAAATACAAAGAATTTATTCGTTTATCACCCGATAAATATATTAGTTTTAACATTTTACAAATAATTTTAAAACCATATTTACTTAAAAAAAAGTGGAAAGAAGCATTATTGATAATAGACAATTATAAATTATATTTTGGTACATCCAATAAATATGTTAATAATCTTATTGACATTTTAACATATTCGGATAGAAATATAATATCAAAAAACATTGGCACATCCATAAATACAACAAATGGAGGTGAATATGTTCCGGTTATTTCCGCAAATAATCAATACTTATTCTTTTGTGGTTCTGAAAGAAATGATAATTATTCGGGCGAAGATATTTTTGTATCCGAAAACAGAAATGGAATTTGGCAACTTCCAACTTTATTAGAAGATTTATGTACTTTTGGCAATGATGCTCCTCTTTCTATATCAACCGATGGAAATAGATTGCTTTTATTTAAAAACGGCGATTTATATTATTCTGATCAAACATTATATGGATGGAGTGAAATTGAAGAATTTCCCTCTCCTATTAATTCAGATGAGTGGGATGCCGATGCTATGATTTCCAGTGATGGAAATGCTATTATTTTTACTTCTCGTAGAAAAGATGTAAACGAAGGATCAGGTGTTGATTTATTACCACTTACAAATACGGATATATATGTTTGTATAAAAACCAATGATGACCAATGGTCTTATCCTATAAATTTAGGTGAAAAAATTAATACACGTTTCACTGAAAGGACTCCTTATTTACACTCCGATATGAAAACACTAT